>CACYET010000006.1 GCA_902773515.1 uncultured Eubacteriales bacterium
TTCCTGAACGGATTCGAAGGAACGGATTTCATGAGCCAGTGTTATCACACGATTGCAGATAACGCCGAGACTTATGACGCAGAGTGCTTCCAGAATAACATCGACTGGTACGGCGCATATGCGATGTACATCGATACGGAGCCGGCTCTTGAACTTGATACCGGAGTTCTCGCTAATTATCTGAAGAAGGGCTTCAACGAAGAGTATGCTAAGGAAGCCGGCATTGAGGGTCTCGATGAGATGCTCACCGGTCCTTCCGCCGTCGTCTTCGTGAAGGGTGACTTCATCGACGCTGCGAAGATTCTGCGTGACTTCGCCAAGACCAACAAGGCCCTCATCGTCAAGGGCGGTTTCGCAGACGGAACCGTGTACGACGCCGAGGGTGCCAAGCAGCTCGCAGACCTCAAGTCTCGTCCGGAACTGCTTGCCGAACTGGCCGGCGCCCTCAAGGGCACCATGGCCAAGGCTGCACGCCTGTTCAACGCGCTGCCGACGAAGGCCGTTCGCACGGTCGACGCCCTGCGCGAAAAGCGCATCCTCGTGCGCCCCTGCGGCGCGTTTCCCGGCCTCACCCACGGCCACATCCGCCTCGCCGTGCGAACGGAGGGGGAGAACGCGCGGCTGGTGCGGGCGCTGGGGGAGTTAGGAGTGAGGAGTTAGGAGTGAGGAGTGAGGAGTTGGAGCAAGCCGCTGCCGCGATTCCAAAAGCCTTCCTCTTTGGGGGCCGAAGGCCTAGCGTCAGCGTCAGGTGCCTGCGAAGCAGGCGGAAGAGGTCGATAAATGGACTGTCATTTCACTGTACCATGTCGACCTCTTCAGTCAGCATCAAAGGATGCTGACAGCTTCCCCAAAGGGGAAGCCTTTTGGCAGCCATGCAATATGACCCATAGGAGGTATTCCATGCTTATCTATCGCCGGATGACGGAAGCGGACATCGAGCCGTACATCGAGATGCGCGTGCGCCAGCTGCGGGAGGAGGGCGCGACGGAGGAAATCGACCTGCGGCCCGCGCTGCGCGACCACTACGCCCGCCACCTCGCGGACGGCACGTTCGTCGCCTGGCTGGCCGTGGACGGCGGGCGCATCGTCGCCACCAGCGGCATGTCCTTCGTCGAAAAGCCGCCCTACTTCTCCTGTCCCACCGGCAAAATCGGCCTGCTCTCGGGCATGTTCACCGAGCCGGAATACCGCCGCCGGGGCATCGCGCGCGAGCTGCTTGCGCGCGTGGTGGACGCGGCGCGCGCGTACGGCTGCGGCGCGGTGCAGGTCACGGCGTCGGACGCGGGCGTGCTGCTCTACGGCGACTTCGGGTTCCAGAAGAACGGCAACTTCATGCAGTACCGTCTGTAGGAGGCGTCTATGCGCGGGAAGTGTATCATGCTCCAGGGCACCGGCTCGTCGGTGGGGAAGTCCATGCTGTGCGCGGGGCTGTGCCGCGTGCTTCGGCAGGACGGCCTGCGCGTCGCGCCGTTCAAGAGCCAGAACATGGCGCTGAACAGCTTTGCCACACGCGAGGGCCTGGAGATGGGCCGCGCCCAGGCCGTGCAGGCGCAGGCCGCGGGGCTGGAGCCCGTCGCGGCGATGAACCCGATCCTGTTAAAGCCCACCGGCGACAGGCACAGCCAGGTGATCTGCATGGGCAGGCCCATCGGCAGCATGACGGCCATGGAGTACCACCTGTACAAGCCGAAGCTCCGCGCGCTGGTGAAACAGACCTACGACGCGCTGGAGGCGCGATACGACGCCGTGGTGATCGAGGGCGCGGGCAGCCCCGCGGAGATCAACCTGCGCGAGGGCGACCTGGTGAACATGTGGATGGCCGAGGCCGCCGACGCGCCGGTCGTGCTCGTGGGCGACATCGACCGCGGCGGCGTGTTCGCGGCGCTCTACGGCACCGTGATGCTGCTGGAGCCGAACGAGCGCGCGCGCATCAAGGGGCTGATCGTCAACAAGTTCCGCGGGGACCTGGCGATCCTGGAGCCGGGGCTGCGGATGATCGAGGACAGGCTGGGCATCCCGGTGCTGGGCGTGGTGCCTTGGACGGACGTGGACATCGAGGACGAGGACAGCGTGTCCCGGCGGCTGACGGCGCGGGCCGGCGCGGGGGAGATCACTGTGGCGGTGGCGCGGCTGAATCACATCTCGAACTTCACGGACTTCCAGGCGCTGTCGCTGCACCCCGGCGTGACGCTGAAGTACGCGCTCGCGCCGGAGGACCTGGCGGGCGCGGACGTGATCATCCTGCCCGGCACGAAGAACACCATCGGCGATCTGAACGACCTGAAGCGGCGCGGCATGCTCGCGCCCATCGTGCGCCACGCCCGCGCGGGCGGGCTGCTGGTGGGCGTGTGCGGCGGCTTCCAAATGCTGGGGAACGCGCTGCGCGACCCCGGGGGCGTGGAATCGGACGCGCCCGAGGCCGCGGGGCTGGGCCTGATCGACATGGACGTTTCCTTCAACGCCGAAAAGCGCACCGCCCAGGCGACGGGCGCGGTCTGCGGCGGGCCGGACTGGCTGGACGGGCTGCGCGGCGCTGGCATCGCGGGCTACGAGATCCACAACGGCGAGAATGCCTACGGCCCGGGCGCGCGCGTCTGGCTCGCGGACGGCGCGGGGGGGCCACTCGGGGCCTGCAACGCCGCGGGCAACGTGCTGGGCACCTATCTGCACGGCCTGTTCGACGACGGGCGGCTGTCGGACGCGATCGTCCGGCGCGCGCGGGCGATCAGGGGCCTGCCGGAGGACGATGCGGCCCCCGCCCCCGACTTCGCCGCCTACCGCGAGGCGCAGTTCGACAGGCTTGCCGACGTCGTGCGCGCGAGCCTCGACATGGGCGCGCTCTATCGGATCCTGAGGGGCGAAGGCGCGTTCACGCATTGACAAAGGCCACCGGAAATGTTATATTGGTTCCAGGCGGCGCGCGCCGCAAAATGAACGCAGAGGAGAGATACATATGCGCAGGATCCTGGCTGCCCTTGTCGCCCTGATGCTGGCGCTGACCGCCGTCGGCGCGCTGGCCGAGGCCGCCGTCGACGCGAGCACCGAGACCACGGACTTCGGGGATTTCAGCATGACCTATCCCGCGGATGTCACTCTGGAAATGGCCGCGAAGGAGGAAAACGGCGTCTACTTCACCCTGTCCTCCCCCGCCGGCGAGGATGGCTTTACCGGCAACCTGAGCTGCGTCTGGAGCAGCGAATATGAGGATTTCAGCGGGATCGAGCCCCAGGATCTGTTGGATTACGTATTGGAGACCTTCGCCGGCGAAGCCGAGGGCGAGGGCCTGATCGTGACCAACGTCGAGGGCCTCAATGCCGACTGGCTGCAGCTGGGCGGGAAGAAGGCCGTCGCCGTCGGCTATTCCTATGACGTGGACTACAGCCAGCTGGGCCTGGACTACCAGACCAACCTGATGTGCCTGAGCGCCACCGTGTCCGACCCCGCCTTCGGCACCTACAACTTCTCCATCACCACCGACACCGCGGAGGGCCTCAACGCGCTCGCCGCCGTGATGGATACCATCACCTGGAACTGACGGGGGACGTCGAACGGGGAGGGGCTGTCTCAAAACACACATCGGTCGACGAATGATTGCGTAGCGGCGCCTATCAGGCGCCACTGTGGCGGCAGATTGCCGCCGCTACGACAGGATCTCATTCGCCGACCGTGTTTTGAGACAGTCCCTTCCGTGCGCCTGCAGGAGGTGCGCATGCCCATTCACATCTACGCCCTGCTCGCCGGGGCGGCGCTCGATCTGCTGATCGGCGATCCCGAGTGGTTTCCCCACCCCGTGCGGCTGGTGGGGAAGTTCGTCGCGTTCGCCGAGAAGCGCGCGCGGCGGGGCGACCCGTCGCCCAAGATCCTGCGCCGCCGCGGGGCCGTGTTGGCCGCCTGCACGGTGCTGTTGACAGCGGGTGCGGCCGCGGGTATACTCTATCTGCTCGGGCTGTGGGGATTCTGGCCGCGCTTTGTGGGGATGGCGCTTTTGAGCTGGACGTGCCTGTCCGCGCGCAACCTCGCGGACGAGGCCGAGGGCGTGCGCCGGGCGCTGGAGGCGTCGCTTCCGGCGGGGCGCGCGCGCGTTTCGCGCATCGTGGGCCGCGACACCGACGGCCTCGATGAGCGCGAGGTGCTCTGCGCGACGATCGAGACCGTGGCCGAGAACACCACCGACGGCGTGATTTCCCCGATGCTGTATCTCGCGCTGGGCGGGCCGGTGCTGGGCCTGGCGTTCAAGGCCGCCAGCACGCTGGACAGCATGATCGGCTACCTGGACGAGAAGCACCGGGACGTGGGCCGGTTCGCGGCGAAGGCCGACGACGTTTGGAATTACATCCCGGCGCGGCTGACGGCGCTCGCGATGTGTCTTTCCGCGTTCATGCTGGGGCTGGACGGGCGGCGGGCCTTCCGTACCGTGCGCCGCGACCACGCGAACCACCTCTCGCCCAACTGCGCGTGGAGCGAGGCCGCCGCGGCGGGCGCGCTGGGCGTGCGGCTCGGCGGCGACCACACCTACTTCGGAAAACTCGTGCGCAAGCCGACCATCGGCGACGACGTCCGTCCTCCCGTGGGCGAGGACATCCGCCGGGTGAACAAGCTGATGTACCTGAGCGCCGGGATCGTGCTGGCAGGGATCATCGCGATCGCGGCGATCGTGCCTGTGACGTTCTGATGAGTTGTCGCAGGAAAAGCATCGTACAGATTCTTCGCTCCGCTCAGAATGACAGCGCGTTGCGTTGCCTGTCATCCTGAGCGAAGCGAAGGATCTGTCCGTTGCGAAGCGAAGGACACTGTGATATAGAAGAAAACGTATGCGAGCGAAAGGAGCATTCCCATGAACTACCGCCGCCTGGGCAGGACCGGCCTGATGGTCAGCGAGGTGGGCTTCGGCGGGGAGTGGCTGGAGCGGCACGACGAGGCCCACTCCGTGAACCTGATCCGCCACGCCCACGAGAGGGGCGTCAACATCATCGACTGCTGGATGCCGGACCCCAAGAGCCGCGACATCATCGGCAAGGGCATCTCGGACTGCCGCGGCGAGTGGTTCGTGCAGGGCCACGTGGGCTCCACCTGGCAGGACGGCCAGTACGTGCGCTCGCGCGACCTGGCGTTCGTCAAGCCCGCGTTCGAGGACCTGCTGCGGCGCATCGGCGGCGGCTACATCGACCTGGGCATGATCCACTACGTGGACTCCGAGGCCGACTGGAAGGCCGCGATGGAATCCCCGTTCTTGGACTACGTGCTGAAGCTGCGAAGCGACGGCCTGATCCGCCACATCGGCATGAGCACCCACAACCCGCGCATGGCCGCGCGCGCCGTGGAGGCGGGCCTGATCGAAATGCTGCTGTTCTCGGTGAACCCGGCGTTCGACATGCACCCGGCCACCGAGGACCTGATGGAACTGCTGCAGGGCAGGTTCGGCGCGGACGAGCGCGGCATCGACGAGGAGCGCGCGGCGCTCTACCGCCTGTGCGAGGAGAGGGACGTGGGCATCACGGTGATGAAGGGCTACTTCGGCGGCGCGCTGCTGGACGAAAAGCGCTCTCCCTTCGGCGTGGCGTTCACGCCGGCGCAGCTGATCCACTACGCGCTGACCCGCCCGGGCGTGGCCTCGATCCTCTGCGGCTACGACACCGTGGAGCAGATCGACGAGGCCGCGGCCTACGAAACGGCCGACGCCGACGCGCGCGACTACGCCTCGGTGCTGGCCCGCGCGCCGATGCACGCCTACACGGGCCTGTGCACCTACTGCGGCCACTGCCAGCCCTGCCCGATGGGCATCGACATCGCCGCGGTGAACAAGCTGTACGATCTGGCCGTCCGGCAGGACGCGGTGCCCCCGAGCCTGCGCGCGCACTACCGCGACCTGCCGCGCAATGCCGCCGACTGCGTGGGCTGCAAAAGCTGCGAGCCGAACTGCCCGTTCGGCGTCGGGATCGCCGAGCGCATGGCGAAGGCGGCGGAGCTGTTCGGGTAACGCCCCCAAAAGCCTTCCCCTTTGGGGAAGGTGGCCGAGCGCAGCGAGGTCGGATGAGGTCGAATAGTGTTCAACCCATCGCTGTACCACATCGACCTCATCCGTCTTGACGCTTCGCGTCAATCCACCTGACGCTAACGCTAGGCCTTCGGCCCCCAGAGGGGAAGGCTTATAAACATCATAGAAATCATGAATGGGAGAATCAACATGAGCAAATACGACGTGATCATCATCGGCGCGGGGCCCGGCGGCATCTTCACTGCCTGGGAGCTGACCCAGAGGCGCCCGGATATGAAGGTGGCCGTGTTCGAGGCCGGCAACCCGCTGGACAAGCGCAAGTGCCCGATCGACGGAAAGAAGATCAAGAGCTGCGTGAAGTGCCCCACCTGCGCGATCATGAACGGCTTTGGCGGCGCGGGGGCGTTCTCCGACGGCAAGTACAACATCACCAACGACTTCGGCGGCACGCTGTACGAGTACATCGGGCGCGACGAGGCCATGGACCTGATGCGCTACGTGGACCGCATCAACGTGGAAAACGGCGGCCAGGGCACCTCGCTGTACTCCACCGCCGGCACGCGCTTCAAGAAGCTGTGCATGCAGAACAGGCTCACGCTGCTGGAGGCCTCGGTGCGCCACCTGGGCACCGACATCAACTACGTGGTGCTGGGCAACCTGTACGAGCAGCTGCGCGGGAAGGTGGATTTCCGCTTCAACACGATGGTGGACGCCATCGAGGTGATCGGCCTGGACGAGGGCTATCGCGTGCGCTGCGGCGACGACGCCTGCGAGTGCCGCGTGTGCGTGGTGTCCGTGGGGCGCAGCGGCAGCAAGTGGATGGAGCACGTGTGCGGCGCGCTGGGCATCGCCACGAAGTCGAACCGCGTGGACCTGGGCGTGCGCGTGGAGCTGCCCGCCGTGATCTTCGCCCACATCACCGACGAGCTGTACGAGAGCAAGATCCTCTACCGCACCGAGAAGTACGAGGACCAGGTGCGCACGTTCTGCATGAACCCGCGCGGCATCGTGGTCAACGAGAACACGAACGGCATCGTGACCGTGAACGGCCACAGCTTCGAGGACGAGGGCCGCAAGACCGAGAACACGAACTTCGCGCTGCTGGTGTCCAAGCACTTCTCCGAGCCCTTCCACGACTCCAACGGCTATGGCGAGAGCATCGTGCGGCTGTCCAACATGCTGGGCGGCGGGGCCATCGTGCAGCGCTTCGGGGACCTTGAGCGCGGCCGCCGCAGCACGCCCAAGCGCATCGACGAGGGCACCGTGAAGCCCACGCTGGCGGCCACGCCGGGCGATTTGAGCCTGGTGCTGCCCAAGCGCATCCTCGACGGCATCATCGAGATGATCTACGCGCTGGACAAGATCGCCCCCGGCACCGCCAACGACGATACGCTCCTCTACGGCGTGGAGGTGAAGTTCTACAACATGGAGGTCGAGCTCGACCGCCACCTGGAGACCTGCCACCGCGGGCTCTACGTCATCGGCGACGGCTCCGGCGTCACGCACTCCCTGAGCCACGCCTCCGCCAGCGGCGTGTACGTCGCGCGGGAGATCGCGGGGATTTAGGGAGTAGGGAGTAGGGAATAGGGAGTAGGGATGGCGGCTGCCGCGTTTTTCGGCATTTCCTACTCCCTACTCCCTACTCCCTACTCCCTGAAACAAACATCCCTCTCAATACTTCATAACCTTCGGCGCGCCCCAGGCCGCGATCTTGTAGATCGGGTTCTCGAGGCGCCTTTTCACGCCGTCGAGCATGTCGCGGATGGGGATGTGCTGGGGACAGGCCGCCTCGCACTTGCCGCACTTCACGCAGAGCCCGGCGTTGCTGCGGGTCTTGCGCAGCGTGGTGCACATCAGGTATTCGCGCATGCCGTTGACGAGCCCGTCGGCGTAGCTGACGTTGTAGGCGGCGAAGCAGGTGGGGATGTCCACGCCCCGCGGGCAGGGCTGGCAGTAGCCGCAGCCGGTGCAGCCCACCTTGATGTTTTTCTGGATTTCGGCGAGCGCCCTGTCGTACAGGGCCAGCTCCGCGTCCGTCAGGTGCCCGGGCAGGGCCTCCCCGGCCACGCGGCAGTTCTCCTCCACCTGCGCCAGGTCGTTCATGCCGCTGAGGACCACGGTGACCTCCGGGTGGTTCCAGATCCAGCGCAGGCCCCAGTCCGCGGGCGAGCGCTCTTTGCCGGAGGCGTCGAACGCCTGCCGCGCCGCCGCGGGCAGCCCGCCCGCCAGCCGTCCGCCGCGCAGGGGCTCCATGATGATCACCGGCAGGCCCTTCTCATTCGCGTATTTCAGCCCGTCGATGCCGGCCTGGCTGCGCTCGTCCATGTAGTTGAACTGGATCTGGCAGAAATCCCAGTCCCAGGCGTCCAGCAGCGCCTTGAATTGCAGCGTGCCGCCGTGGAACGAGAAGCCGGCGTTGCGGATCGCGCCGCTGGCCTTCTTCTCCTCCAGCCAACTGTCCACGCCCAGCGCGCGCAGCCGCGCCCAGCTTCCCTCGTCGTTGAGCATGTGCATCAGGTAGTAGTCCACGTGGTCGGTCCGAAGCCGCTCGAGCTCCTCCTGGAACCAGCGCTCGGCGTCCTCCGGCTTCTGCACGCGGTACTGCGGCAGCTTCGTGGCGATTTTGACCTGATCGCGGCAGTGATACGTCTCCAGGAAGCTGCCCAGGCAGGCCTCGCTGCCGGGGTAGGCGTAGGCGGTGTCGAAGTAGTTGACGCCCAGCTCCAGCGCGCGCTTCATCTCGCGGTCGGCCTTCTCCTGGTCGATGCCGCCGCCGCGCCGCGTGAAGCGCATGCAGCCGAAGCCCAGCGCGGACAGTAAATCGCCGTTGCGGGGGTTGATTCGATATTGCATGGGTCTGCTCCTTTTCGCGTTTTTCCGGTCTTTCGCAACCATTATAGGACAAAGGCCGTCGCTTTGCAAGCGAGGCCTCCGCGTTTGCAAATATCCCCTTGCATTGTAAAAAAATGTATGATAATATTTAAGTAGAGAAAATGTAAACGGGGAAGTGCCGCCCGCTTTACCATGGCGTCCCAAAAGGCGGGAAGGGGGTGTCAGGATGAAGGTTGATTGGCTGAATCTGGAGAGCAGCGCAGGCGATTATCAAACCGTTGTGGATCGCCTGAACGGCGCGCCCTATGACGAGCTGATGGAGATCGACCTCTACAACGACCGGTGCCGCAGCATCTATCACATCGACGGCAAGTACTTCATGCCCATCATGGAGGGCGCCTGGCGCGACATGTACCGCTATGCCATCGAGCACATGATCCACCCCTCCGACCGGGGCAGCTATTCGGCCATGATGGACCCCGACAAGCTGCAAAGCCGCCTGGAGGCCAGCGAGACCCCCGGCGTGCTGAGCCTGGAGATACGCTGCCGCGGCGTGAACGGCGAGTGGATCTGGGCGCGGCAGGTGATGGTCTCCGGGGCCCGGAACGGCCTGCCCGAGGGCGTGGTCTACGTCTACGTGTTCGACATCACCGTGCAGAAGCAGCGCGCACAGGGGCGCATCGCCCCCGCCAATTCCATGTCCGCCCCGCCCCGGCGCGACGAGCTGACGGGCCTGCTGCTGGACCGCGAGTTCTTCTCGCTGGCGCAGAAGATACTGCCCACGCTGTCGGGCCAGTGGTGCGTCGTGGCGGTGGACATCGAAAACTACAAGCTGTTCTGTGACTGGCACGGCCAGCAGGTGGGCCACTTCCTGCTGGCGGGCGTGGGCGAGGTGCTGCTGCGCATGGAGCGCGAGACCGGCGGCCTGGCGGGCTATCGCGGCCAGGACGACTTCGCGCTGCTGGCGCCCTATGACATCCAGCGGCTGAACGCGCTGTACGACGAGCTGACCGCGCTGATCGTCTCCCAGGGCAACTCCGTGGGCTTCCAGCCCATCTTCGGCATCTGCATGATCGAGAGCGACGGCGACGAGATCATGGAGCTATACAACCACGCCGCGCTGACCGCCGAGCAGATCAAGGGCGACTTCCGCAACCGCATCCGGGTGTACAACCCCGCCACCTACAAGAAAAACACCGAGGAATACAAGATCCTCGCCGACTTCCAGCAGAGCCTGGAGGGCGGGGAGATATTCTTCTGCCTGCAGCCCCAGTGCCGCGTGTCCACGGGCAACGTGGTGGGCGCGGAGGCGCTGGCCCGCTGGCGCACCAAGGACGGGCGGATGATCCCGCCGACCCGGTTCGTGCCCATCCTGGAGAAGTACAGCATGGTCACCAACCTGGACAAGTTCATCTGGGAGAGCGTGTGCAAGTGGCTGCGCAAGTGGCAGGACGAGGGCCACACGGCGGTGCCGGTGTCGGTGAACGTTTCGCAGATCGACATATTCACCATCGACGTGCCCGCCTTCTTCGGCGAGATGCTGAAGAAGTACGACCTGCCGGCGAGATTGATCAAGATCGAGATCACCGAGTCGGCCTACGTGGAGGACACCGCCGTGGTGCGCGAGACGGCGCGCCGCCTGCGCGAGGCCGGATTCCTGGTGCTGATGGACGACTTCGGCAGCGGCTATTCCTCGCTGAACATGCTGCGCAGCCTGAACGTGGACGTGCTCAAGCTGGACGCGCAGTTCCTGCACATCAGCGAGAGCGAATCCCGCCGCGGCATCAGCATACTGGAATCCATCATCAGCATGGCCAAGGCCATGACGATCCCCGTGATCGTGGAGGGCGTGGAGACGCCGGAGCAGATCAACTTCCTGTCCGACCTGGGCTGCCGCTACATGCAGGGCTACTACTTCTATCGCCCGATGCCGGTGGAGGAGTTTGAAAACCTGATCCGCGACGAGAAGCGCATTGACCTGAACGGCTTTGAGTTCAAGGCCAACGAACAGATCCACACGCGGGAATTCCTGGACGCCAACGTGTTCAACGACGCGATGCTCAACAACATCCTCGGCCCGGTGGCCATCTACCGCTGGAAGGACGAAGAGGTGGACATCATCCGCTACAACCAGCAGTTCTACCAGATGGTGGGCATCGAGTTGAACGAGCTGAACGAGCGCATCAACGGCATGCAGCGCTTCGTGCACCCGGAGGACCGGCCCAAGCTCTTCGCCATGCTGGAGCGCGCCACCCACGACCGGCTCAACGGCGCCAAGGGCGTGCTGCGCGTGTTCAAGCCCAACGGCACGTTCGTGTGGATCTCGCTGCAGCTGTACCTCATGGAGAGCAACGAGCAGGGCATGAACTTCTACGGCTCCTGCGAGGACGTGAGCGAGCTGCAATACGTGAACGAGGACCTGCCCGGCGGCTACTACCGCTGCACCGCCGACGGCCGCTTCGAGTTCCTCTACGTCAGCCGGGGCTTCGCGGACATGGTGGGCTACACGCAGGCCGAGATCCGCGAGCAGTTCGACAACCGCTTCCTGAACCTCGTGCACAAGGACGACGCCCAGATCATGCGCCAGCGCGCCGACGACATCCTGAAGGGCCAGGAGCCCACGAACGCGCCCTATCGCCTCAAGCGCAAGGACGGCGGCTACATCTACGTGGTGAACCAGAGCCGCCTGACCGACCTGAACGGCCAGCTCAGCTTCCAGAGCGTCGCCATCGACGTGACGGACATGGTGAAGCTGCGCAACCAGATGCGGCTGTTGAGCAAGTTCTCGTCGGACGACGTGGTGTTCGTGCGCCGCAAGGGCGACGGCTACAAGTATCGCGTGGTGGTGCACGGCCTGGAGGACAAGCTCGGCGTGCCCGCGAAGGCGTTTGAAAAGCTGCTGAACAGCGGCGAGCTCTACCGCATGATGGACCCCGAGGAGGCCGAGCGCCTGGCCGGCGTGACGATGGCGGCCCTGGAGAACAAGGAGACCTTCGAGTTCGACTTCACCATCCGCCGCCCCGACGGCCAACCCCTGCGCCTGCACATGAAGAACGACCACGTGGACGACAAGAACAGCAAGGTGGAGTATATCTGCGTGTTCAGGGAGGCGTAGGGGGTAAGAGAGACAAGATCCTTCGACTGCGCCTTGCTGATGCAAGGCTCCGCTCAGAATGACAGGCTCGCGGAAACCGCAGCGTTGTCATCCTGAGCGAAGCGAAGGATCTTTTCGCATGGCCCAAAAACCACCGGCGCGGTTTCCGCGCCGGTGGTTTTGTCAATGGTCAATGGTCAATCGTCCAGCGATCAGTCCAGCGTGATGCCGTCGATCGGCAGGTCGAAGTAGGGAGCGGACTGGAACTCGGACTCGTGGAAGTAGCCGTCCGTCACATAGTCCGCGGCGACCTGGTGGACCGCAGCGTTGAAGCCGCCGTTGGCGGTATCCTGCAGGTAGTCCTCGGTCTGCACGTACTCCTCGGGGGTCATGCCGTTCACGGTGAAGGTGCTGGTGTCGAACACCTGCAGCTCGCCGCTCTCCAGCTTCGCCAGGACCTCCTGGACCTTCTCGGCGGTGCCTTCGGCGGCCACGTTCTCGTTCAGCTCGGTCAGCTCAACGGCGCCGTCGGCCATGCCCAGCGCGATGTCGGTCGGGAAGCTCTCGCCCTTCATGGTCGCCTCGATGGCCATCTGCATGTAGGGGGTCCAGTTGATGCGGGAGGAGACCAGCGCGGTGTTGGGGGCCACGGCGGCGAAGGAAATGTTGTAGCCGACGTTCGGCACGCCGTTGTCCTCGCAGGCGGTGGGCGCGCCGACGGTGTCGGCGTGCTCGCTCATCAGCACGCAGCCGTTCGTGGCGATCAGCGCGGTGGCGGCTTCCTGCTCAAGCGCCTGGTCGCCCCAGCTGTTGGTGAACTTCACGGTCATGGTGGCGGAGGGGCAGGCGTAGCGGATGCCCAGGAAGGTGGAGGTGTAGCCGCTGATGACCTCGGCGTAGGGGAACGCGCCCACGTAGCCGACCTTGGCCTGATCCTCGGTGATCTCGCCCTTCTCGATCATCTCGTTCAGCTTCAGGCCGGCGGCGTAGCCCGCGGCGAAGCGGCCCTGGTAGATGGAGGCGAAGGCGTTGTGGAAGTTGTCCAGGCCCGCGCTCTGGCTCTTGGTGCCGGTGGCGTGGGAGAACTGGACCTCCGGGAACTCGGAAGCGGCCTGGATGATGTAGTCCTCATGGCCAAAGGAGTCGGCCAGGATGTACTTGCAGCCCATGTCCGCCAGGTCCGCGGCGGCGTCGTAGGCCTCCTGGCTCTCGGGGATGTTGGTCTTGATGATCAGCTGGGTATCGGGATCGAGGCCCAGGTTCGCCACGGCGGCCTTCATGCTGTCGATGAAGTTGGCGTCGTAGCCCATGTTCTCGTCGTGCAGGCAGATCAGGCCGACCTTCATGTCTTCCTTCGCCACTTCCGCGAAAGCGACGGAGCAGAGCAGCATGGCCAGGACCAGGAGGACGGATGCGATCTTCTTCATAATCAATGTCTCCTTCTCATATTCAGCCCTGCGGGGCTTGTGTGGTTATCATACACAAGCAAAGTTACAACTGAACGCTGATATTGTAAATTGTGGGGGGAGATGCGGGGAAAGTTCGGGAATCGAGACGGTTTTGGTCGAGAATAATCGCCGCTGACATCGTCAGCGGCGATTATTCCGAACATTCACCACTCGATCAACTTCTCTCCTTTCACAAGCCACGCCTTCTCGGCCAATTCCGCCAGGGGCTGGTCGGAGCGGGAGTCGGAGAAGAATTCGTCGATCCGGCCGCCGGGGAAGCGGGCGCGAAAGCGCGCGACCTTCTCCCGGCCGTGGCAGTTCGGGCCGAGGAACAGCCCGCTGCGCTTGTCCACCGGCGAGCCGATCACCGTCAGGATGCCCAGCCTTTGGCAGGCGGGGCGGATCAGGAATTCCGGCGAGGCGGAGATCACCACGTCGTCGTCGCGGTGGCGCGGCGGATACCACGCCTTCACGCGCGAGAAGTTGTCCGCCCAGAATTCGTCCACCGCCCGGTCCACGTCGCCGATCAGCGTCAGGAAGTGGAGCATGCGCTGCTTGAACGCCTGCTTCTTGCGCAGCTTCAATACAAACAGCAGCCCGTTGACGGCCTGCGCGGGCGCGTCGCGCCACATCCGCGGCCGCTTGCGCAGGCACCAGGCGAAGAAGCGGGCGGTGCTGTCCCCCCGCAGGATGGTGTTGTCAAAGTCGTAGACGTTCATGCCCGGCCCCCCGTCGCATCTGGGAATGATTGGCTTTCCACGAGGTTTTATTCGCTCCCGGCGGCCCAAAATCCTGCGAAAAGCCCGGCGCCGCCGCACTTTTTTCGCGTATGTGAAGTTGGGTTTATTTGTAGTTTGTTTTTCGCCGCCGGGATTGATTTTATGGCCGCGTGCTGGTAAAATAGGAGCATATCCCGAAAAACATGCTTGGAGGCTTTGATATGAATATGAAGAGGATGATCGCCGCGCTGCTGGCGCTCTGCCTGCTGGCCGTCTGCGCCGCGGGCGCGATGGCGGAGGAGGAGCCGGTGAACGACCTGCTGGGCTTCTTCCTGCGCGCCAGCGCGGGCAGCGACATGGGCGAGGGGGAGGACGCGGAGATCGAGGTCACCCCGGATCAGTACATAGAGGTGAGCGACCTCGCCGTGACCGAGGGCCTGTCCTCGAGCTGGCGCAACATACTGCTGCTGGGCACCGACTCCCGCACCAGCAAGAAGCACCTGCGCACCGACACGATGATCGTGCTCTCGCTGAACGCCGAGACCAAGCAGATCCGCATGGCCTCGCTGATGCGCGACCTCTGGGTGCAGCTGCCCGAGATGGGCGGCCAGAAGCTGAACGCGGCCTGCGTCTACGGCGGCCCGGAGCTGACGATGCGCGTGATCAACGAGTACTTTGGCCTGAACCTGGAGAGCTACGTGCTGGTGAACATGGAGTGCCTGACGAGCATCGTGGACGCGCTGGGCGGCATCCGGCTGGACATCAGCGGCAGCGAGGCTCGCGCCATCAACCGGCTGTTTGACGACGACCGCAACACCCACGATGCGAACGCCCGGTTCGCCGGACAGCACGTGTCCAGCGGCACGCAGGTGCTGGTGAACGGCAAGCAGGCGCTGGGCTACGCCCGCATCCGCAGCCTGGACAACGACTACAACCGCACGCAGCGGCAGCGCGAGGTGTTGATGACCATCGCCCGGAAGCTGCAGGAGCAGGACCTTTTGAGCCTGGCCGGCATCGTGACCAACATGCTGCAGTACGTGGAAACGAACCTGTCCTTCGAGGACATCATGGCCATCGCGAGCGTCTGCATGGGCGCGAACCTGGACGACGTGCGGGAGCTGCGCATCCCCGTGGACGGCACCTTCGAGGCCGGCATGTTCGGCAACACCTGGTGCATCAAGGCCGACTTCGAGGCCAACGCCGCGGCGCTGCACGAATTTATTTACGGGGAATAAGAGTACATAAAGCGAGAAAGATCCTTCGCTTTGCTCAGGATGACATTATTGGCATTGTCCAGACGTTGTCATCCTGAACGAAGTGAAGGATCTTCTTTTCTTTCTATTATTCCAGCATATCCCTGTTCGGGTGGTACGTGGGCACGACGGCCACCAGCCCGTCCACCACGGCCTGGTCGTCGTTGGCGTCCACGGCGGCCTTCAGCTTTTCCAGCTGCCCGGCGAAGGTCTCGTCCGAGAAGTCCAGCGGCGGGGCCACGAAGATCTTGTCGTGGGCCGTGCGGGTGACGCCCGCGCTCTCCTTGTCCATCATCAGCTCCTCGTACAGCTTTTCGCCGGGGCGCAGGCCGATCGTGGTGATCTCCATGTCCACGCCGGGCTCATAGCCGTAAAAGCGGATCAGCTTCTTGGCCAGGTCGATGATCTTCACCGGCTCGCCCATGTCCAGCACGTAGATCGCGCCGGATTGCGCCAGGCCGCCCGCCTGCAGCACCAGCTGGGCCGCCTCGGGGATGGTCATGAAGTAGCGGGTGATGTCCGGGTGGGTCAGCGTCACGGGCCCGCCCTTGCGGATCTGGGCCTCGAACAGCGGGATCACGCTGCCGTGGCTGCCCAGCACGTTGCCGAAGCGCACGGCCATGCACTTCATCTCGGTGCGGCGGGCGAACGATTGCAGCAGCATTTCCGTCACGCGCTTGGTGGCGCCCATCACGTTGGTGGGGTTCACGGCCTTGTCGGTGGACAGCTGCACGAAGCGCTCCACGCCGTGCGCGTCGGCGGACTGGAGCAGGTTCAGCGTGCCGAACACGTTGTTCTTCACGGCCTCGCCGGGGCTGATCTCCATCAGCGGCACGTGCTTGTGTGCCGCGGCATGGAACACCACGCGGGGCCGGTACTGGTCGAACACCTCATCCAGCCGGCGCCGGTCGCGAATGGAGCCGATCAGCACCTCGACGGGGCAATCCTGCCCGTACTTCTGGCGCAGTTCGCACTCCAGCTCGTAGGCGCAGTTTTCGTAGATGTCGAAGATCAGCAGCTTTTTCGGGCCAAAGCGCATGATCTGCCGGCAGATCTCGCTGCCGATGCTGCCGCCGCCGCCGGTGACCATCACCACCTGATCGGCCAGATAGCCGCGGATCAGCTGCATATCCAGCGCCACCTCGGCGCGGGAGAGGAAGTCGGACGTGTTCAGCTCGCGGAAGGCCGTGGCCCGACCGGCGCGGTCCACGTCGTTCGGGTCGGAGAGCATGCGCGTGCGGCAGCGCGTGGACTGGCACAGGCTGATGATCTCCGTCAGGCGGTCGCCGTGCGTGCCGGGCACCGCCACGATGATCTCGTCGATGTTCTTCTGCTTCACGATCTCGGGGATGTCGGCCACGGTGCCGCAGACGGGGATGCCGCTGACGCGCATGCGCCGCTTCATCGGGTCGTCGTCCACGAAGGCCACGGGCGTGCCGAAGTTGGCGCGGTTTTGCTGGCAGATGCGCACGGCGTACGCGCCGCCCTCGCCCGCGCCCACGATCAGTATGCGGGTCTGCCGACCGACGCCGCCGGAGAGCGCGCCGCGCAGCCACTTCCACATGAAGCGGGAGGCCACCACCAGGATCAGCATGATCATGGCCGTCATCACGAGCACCGTGCGGCTCATGTGCCAGCGCAGCAGGTGGTTCATCAGCAGCGTGATCAGCCCCGAGGCCGCGTAGGCCGCGCCGAGCCGCAAAAATTCCGGCCCGGAGGCAAAGCGCCAGATCATTTCATACAATCCGCAGAGCACGCTGCACGCGGCGTATACCGCCATGATCAGCGGCAGCGCCTTCATCGACCACGCGAGCTGCGATCGGCTCACCACGCCCTCGAAGCGCAGCAGCAGCGCCGCCCGCACGGACAGGTACACGAAGAACAGGTCCAACAGGAACAGCAGGGCCCGCCGAATCCACTTTCCCGATCTTCCGTAGAGGATTGACTTCATCTTGTTCTCCTGAAACGCAATTACTGGGGCAGGGCAGCGCCCAAACCACCATGATATATTATAGCGATTTATGGGATTCTGTCAAATAGTGCCCCGGGCCCCATTCCTCACTCCTCCCGCCCCTGGCCCATTCCGCGAAAATGTGCTATACTATCCCCATCAACCACCATCGCGGGGAGGGCGTTCCATGAAGGGAGAAAACCAAAAGCTGAAGATGCTCTATCTGTCGCGGCTGTTCATGGAGCAGACGGACGACGAGCACGGCCTGACGATGCCCGAGATCATCGAAAAGCTGGCCGCGCACGGCGTGAACGCCGACCGCAAGACGCTGTACATGGACCTGGAGGAGCTGCGCCGCTACGGGCTGGACATCCTCAGCCAGCAGGTGGGCCACAAGACCTACTACTCCCTGGGCGCGCGGGACTTCGAGCTGCCGGAGCTGAAGCTGCTGGTGGACTCGGTGCAGGCGGCGAAGTTCATCACGGACAAGAAGTCGCGCGAGCTGATCCGCAAGCTGGAGAACCTCGTGTCCGTGCATCAGGCGCGCCAGCTGCACCGGCAGGTGTTGATCTCGGGCCGCGTCAAGACCATGAACGAGAGCATCTACTACAACATCGACAAGCTGCACGGCGCGATCAACGCCGATTCGCAGATCCGCTTCCAGTACTACCAGTGGAACCTGCGCCGGGAGATGGAGCTGCGCCGCGGCGGGGCCTGGTACGAGGTGAGCCCGTGGGCGCTGATCTGGGACGACGAGAACTACTACCTGGTGGCGTTCGACGCCGCGGACGATCGGATCAAGCACTACCGCGTGGACAAAATGCTGCGCATCAAGACGACGGACGAGCGGCGGCTGGGCCGCGAGACGTTCCGCGCGTTCGACATGGCCAGATACACCAAGAGCCTCTTTGGGATGTACGGCGGCGAGGAGACGGCCGTGACGCTTCAGGGCGAGGGCCGCTTCGCCGGCGTGGTGATCGACCGCTTCGGCAAGGACATCGCGCTTCTGCCCATCGGGGAAGACCGCTTCGAGGCGAAGGTGAACGTGGCCGTCAGCCCCCAGTTCTTCGGCTGGGTGATGGGCCTGGGCGGCGGCGTGGTCGTCACCGGCCCCGGCCCGGTGGTGAAGCAGATGCGCCAGACCGTGCAGACGCTGGCGGAGCAGTATTTGGAAAAGTGACAAAAACACGCCCTTTCAAGGGTGAAAAACGGGACACCAAAACGCCCTCGACGCAAGTCGGGGGCGTTTTTTGGGACACCCCTTCTGATAGACTGTTTTCAGACGGAAGGCAGACTGTCAAAGGGGGTTTTCATATGCACAGCATCCGTTATCTACAGAAGATCAAGAAGCGCGGGCCGTTCGGCCTGCCCTACACCGCGCTGGTCGTGCGGGTGGCGCACGTGGACGATCGCCACTGGCAGCGGCTCAGGCACCGCCCGTTTTCGCTGAACGACATGCTGATCTACTGAGAGGAGTGAGGGACATGTTCAAACCCGCGGGATACTACACCAGCCAGGGCTTCACCGGCTTTTTGCCGAACGGACGCCGCATGGCCTTTCCCACCCAGGAGGAATACTTGGACTTCGTGCGCGAATGGCAGGAGGCCGCCTGATGGACGGCCTCCTGCAAGACGCCGCGCCCGGGGAGGACGTGGCCCGGGAGGAGCGCCCCGACCGGGAGCCGGAGATCGACATCGACTTCTGGACGCTGCTGTGCGAGGCGCGGATCATACAATTACATGGATAGGGGCGCTCTTTGCGAATTTTTTACACCATGTAACTTGTGTAACCCATGTAACTTTTCATCCCTTCCCCAGGCTGTCGCGATACTCGCCGGGGGTCATGCCCTCCAGGCGCTTGAAGCTCTTGGAGAAGTGGGCCACGTCCACGTAGCCCGCCTGCTCGGCCACGGCGTGGATGCGCAGGCTACCGTCTGCCAGCAGCACCTTCGCCCGCTCGATGCGCATGCGGCCCAGCAGGTCGAAGAAGCTCTGGTTCGTGTGCTTGTTGATGAGCTTGGACAGGTGCCACTGGCTGACGTACACGTGGTCGGCCACGTCGCCCAAGCTCAGATGCTCGGCGCAGTGGGCGCGCATGTAGTCCAGCGCCTGCCGCACGATGAAGTTCCCGGCGGCGCTGCCCGCGGCGGCGGGGTCGTCCTCCGGCTCCGCGCCCGCGGGGACGGGCGGCAGCGCGTCCAGCCGCGCCGTCATCGTGCGGATGGCCTCGTACAGCTCGTCCAGCTTGCTGGGCTTGAGCAGGTATCGGCACACGCCCAGGTTCAGCGCGGTCTGGGCGTATTCAAAGTCGCGGAACGCCGTGAGCACCGCGATCTGCAGCCGCGGGAACTCGCTGCGCAGCGCCGCCACCATGCTCAGGCCGTCCATGTTGGGCATGCGGATGTCGGTGAGCAGTATGTCCGGGCGCAATTCGCGCACCAGCCGCAGGCCCTCCTCGCCGTTTGAAGCCGTGCCGACCACCTCGCAGCCCATGTCGCCCCAGCGCACCGCCTTGGAGAGGCCGTCCAGTATGATGTGTTCGTCGTCCACCAGCACCACGCGATACATGATAAGCCTCCAAGCATGCCAATCGTTGGCGTTCTATTATTTGCTGCTGCCTCCACGAGAGTTTAGAGTTCAGAGTTTAGAGTTTAGCGAATAGCCCCTTCACTATTATCTAAACTCTCAACTCTAAACTCTCAACTCTTTTTCTTACTCCTCGAATGGTTCCAATGCCATCACGTTCTCCCAACACGCCTCCGCCGTCATGCGGCCGTCGGCCACGGCGGGCACGCAGTTGAGGAGCCACGCCTCGCGGGCGTCCTTGTTCATGTCGTCCTGCACCGGGCCGAGCAGCACCTCCGCCCCATCCAGCAGCGCCAGCGCCGATTCGCGCATCGCGCCAGAGGTCTGCTCCTGGTTCAGCTGCGCCAGGTGCTCCGGCGACGTGAGCCAGGCCAACAGCTGCACCGCGGCGTCGCGGCGCCCGGGGTCGTCCCAGGCGCGGCGGGTCAGGTAGAAGCCCATCGACACGCCGCCGATCACCGCGCCGCCCTTGCCCTCGCGGCGCGGCACGGGCAACACCCGCACGCTGTCCATGCTTTCGGCGGGCAGCGTATTGGCGAACCAGCTGCCGTCGAACTGCATCGCGGCCTTCTTGTCGCGGAACATCTGGCTGGTGACGGTCTCGGACGTGTTCAGCGCGTCCGCCGGGAACGCGCCCAGCTCGTACAGCCGCCGGATCAGCGCCATGCCCTCGCGCCAGCTCTCGGGCACCTGGTCCGCCGACGCGGGCCGCGCGGCGTATTCCTCGGGCGTGGCACAGGCCAGCACGCAGCACTCCGCCAGGTAGTGCGGGATGTCGGAGAACGACACCGCGATCGGCGTGACGCCCGCCGCGGCGAAGCCCGCGACCGCCTCCTCCAGGTGGTCCCACGTGTCCGGCAGGGGCAGGCCGCACTGCTCGAACAGGTCGGTGTTCACGAACAGGCCCTCGTAGTAGGGCCGGGCCGGGATGGCGTACACCACGCCGTCGCCCTCGCGCAGGGCTTCGCTCTCCGGCAGCGAAAGCTCCGGATAGGCGGCGTTGATCTCTTCGATGGGCACCATCCGGCGCAATATCGGCGCGGAGTCGCCGCTGCACGCGAAGAAGAACAGCACGTCCGGCTCGTTGCCCGCGGCAAAGTCGCTCAGCACGCGCGACTTCCAGCTCTCGTCGCTGGTGGCCGAGGCGTCCTCCACCACGTTGCCGGTGCGCTCCTCGTATTCGCGCAGCAGCTCCGCATAGGTGATCGCCGCCACGTCCTCCCCGGCGAAGCAGCTCACCGTCTTCAGCGCCACGCCCTCCGCGGACGCAGAGGCGGCGAGGATCGCCAAGCATAGGAATAATAGTATCGTTCGCTTCATGATGGCTCCTTTGTGGCAATCGAGAGTTTAGAGTTGAGAGTTTAGAGTTTAGCGAATAGCCAAAGCACTATTATCTCAACTCTAAACTCTCAACTCTCAACTCTC
Organism: uncultured Eubacteriales bacterium; assembly: GCA_902773515.1. GTDB lineage: Bacteria > Bacillota > Clostridia > Christensenellales > Aristaeellaceae > UBA2862. The sequence continues at coordinate 21,303 of CACYET010000006.1, forward strand.
TTTTTTCTCCTCCTGCGGTATCTCCACAAACACCCGCGTCCAGCCCGGCTCGTCGGTGACGACGCGCAGGCGCGCGCGGTCGCCGTAGATCAGCTTCAGGCGCGTGCAGATGTTCGCAAGGCCCAGGTGGGAGCCGCCCTGGCTGTCGCCGTTCAGCGCGGCCTCGATGCGGCGGCGATCCTCGGCGGTGGCCATCCGGCCGCTGTTGGCGACCTCCAGCCGCAGCGCGCCGCCCTCGTGGCTGCAGCGCAGCAGTATCTCCCCGCCGCCCTCGGGCGCGATGCCGTGCTCCACAGCGTTTTCGATCAACGGCTGCAGCGTCAGCGCGGGCAGCACGTCCTCCAACGCCTGCGGCGCGGCGTCGATCCGGCTCCTGAGCCTCTCGCCGAAGCGCAGGCCGACGAAGTAGAAGTAGGCGTTGGCCGTCTCCAGCTCCTCGCGCAGCGTCAGCGTGCGCCGGTCGCCGCGCGACATCCCCGCGTTGAGCAGCACGCTCAGCGATTCCACCATCGCCGAGATCGACTCGGAGCCCTCGATGCGCGCCTGCCAGTTGATCGTCTCCAGCGCGTTGTTGATGAAGTGCGGGTTGATGCGGCTCTGCATGGCCTGGATGCGCGCGTCCCGCAGGGCGATCTCCTCCTTGTAGGTCTTGTCGATCAGCTCCCGCAGCCGCAGGCTCATGTTCGAGAAGGCCTTGCCCAGCGTGCCCAGCTCGTCGTCGCCCTGCATCGGCACGGTCACGCCCAGCTCCCCGGCCTCGATGCGGTTCGCGGCGTCGGAGAGGATGGCGATGGGCCGCGTGATGCGCCGGTAGACGTACCACGCGATCACCAGCAGGATCGGCGCCAGCAGCAGGATCAGCCCGCCCAGCAGCAGCCGGAACGCGTCCAGCTCGCCGTAGAGCCGCGCGCGGCCCAGCAGGAGCCCCACGCGCAGGTCGTAGTCGCGGTCCGTGCCCACGCGCATCAGCGCGTACTGCCCCGCGCCGGCGACGGCGATCTCGCCCTCGGGCAGCGCGTCCCACCGCGCGCCCTCCGGCCCGCCCGCGCCGGTGCCGGTCACATCGTCCAGCGCCACGTCGTCCAGCGCCACGTCCAGCCGCGCGTCCCAGCTCTTCGCCAGCGCCGCCAGCGGCCTGGTCAGCGCGTCGGTGTCGATGCCCAGCACCAGCATGCCGTAGGGCTTCATGCGCAGGTTCATCAGGTTGCGCACCAGGTACACCTCGCCGTCCACGCTGACGAAGCGCCCGCGGGTGTCCAGCGCCTCGCCCATGGCCTTCACCCGCTCGTGCGCCTTCGCCTGGTAGGCCGCCGCGGCGTCCGCGCCGCCGCGGTTCACCAGCAACAGGTCCGGGTTGTCCAGCGTGAAACAGGCCGCGAAGGTCAGAAGGGCCTCGCGGCTGTACTTGCGCTCGATGTAGCTGCGGGCGCGGCGCAAAAACTCGCTGCCCTGGATGGCCCCGGAATCGCGCTGGGCCGCGGCGTCGGTCAGCTCGCCGTCGTAGGTGGCGTCCCGGGAGAGCGTCACCAGCTTCTTGAGGTTGTCCTCCGCCAGCGTCATGGAGTAGTCCATGCCGGTGAGCAGCGCGGACTCCGTCTTGGCCTGGAAGTCCTTGAACACCGCGCCGCCCATGTACAGGCCCAGCACCACCGCGGGCAGCAGGTAGCAGATCAGCACGATCGCCGTCAGCTGGACGCGAATCTTCCGAAACACACGCATGGCAGACCTCCGAGTTTATTGCCTTCCCCAGAGGGGAAGGTGGCCGAGCAGGCGCATTTGCGCCGTCGCGAGGTCGGATGAGGTCGATCGCGCGCTATCCTGTCGCCGGATCACATCGACCTCATCCGTCACTCCCTTCGGTCGTGACACCTTCCCCAGAGGGGAAGGCTTTGAAGCGTCAGAACGGCAAATTCAAATACTCCGCCATCATGCCTACCAGCGCGCGGGCGCGCTCCATGGTCTCGGCCTCGGCGAACACGCGCACGCGCGGCTCGGTGCCGGAGAAGCGCAGTATGATCCACTCGTCCCCGAGGTACAG
>CACYET010000007.1:0-40445 GCA_902773515.1 uncultured Eubacteriales bacterium
TTGGATCAATATTCCGGAATTGATATCATGGGTGAGTTTTATACCACTTTTCTGCGTTTCACAAAGGGCAACGCAAAGGAAAAGGGCATTGTACTTACCCCCAAGCATGTTACAGAGCTCTTCTGCGATATAGCGGAATACTACGGTGACAGGAAGTTCGATGAAAAAACGAAAATCATCGATATCTGTTGCGGAACGGGCGCGTTTCTGATTACATCCCTTAACCGGATCAAGCAAAATATTAAATCCGAGAAAATTAGCGAAAAAAAGAAAAAAGAACGCATAAGCGAAGCGCAAAAAAACAGCCTGATCGGCGTGGAAAGAGACGCCTCTATGTATGCGCTCGCGTATGCAAATATGCGATTCCACGGCGACGGCAAGTCCAATCTGTTCAACTGCTCTTCTTTGCTCATTGATTCGTATGCCCCAGTAGACGAAAGCGGAAAGACATTTGTGGAAGATAGGAAAGTTCCGCTTCATGTTGCTATAAGGGAATATGGTGACATCGATATCGGGATGATCAATCCGCCTTATTCTCTGGACAAGAAGGACAACGCCTCCACGCAAGAATATCCGATTGTCAAGCAGATCAATGAATTGAAGGACAAGAACAAGAGGCTGAATAAGAAGGCGCGAGAGCTTAAAAAGAAAACCGACGGGGGAGATTATTCCGAAGAGATTGCAAGGATTACTGAGGAAACAGCTTCAAACAACCGAAAACTTGCCGCTCTTGAAGAAGAGTTCTCCGCGAACGGCATGCGGGAAATCGTTATTCAGAAGGGGCAGGATGAATTGGATTTTATCGCGTCGATGCTCCATTATCTGAAGAAAGGCGGCATCGGCATAGCCATTGTGCCCATGTCTTGCGCCGGAAGCAGCGATTCAAAGCTAAAGCTAAGAGCAGAATTGTTGAAGTATCATACCCTTCTAGCCTGTATGACAATGCCACCACAATTGTTCTTTGATAGTCATGTCGGAACAGCAACCTGTATTATGGTGTTTAAAGCACACATCCCTCATGATTCTAATAAGGCTTCATTCTTTGCTCGATGGCGAGAAGATGGATTTGAGGTGATTCCGCATAATGGACGCAAGGATGCTGGAAAGTGGAATGAAATACGAAAAACGTGGATCGATCAAATTGATGGAACGGCTGAAGAAGATAAATACATATGGCTTAAGCGAAGGATTAAGCCTAATGATGAGGCATTAGCGGAGGCGTATGTAGAAACAGATTATTCAAAGCTTTGCGAAGCAGATTTCGAGAAGGTTTTAAAGAAGTATTCTTTATTCAAATATATGGATGCTAATGGACTACTGGAGGTATAGAAATGTTAAAAACCTCATGCTGGGTGGATTGTAAGCTTTCCGATTTATTTGAAATTAAAAAAGGAAAGCGCTTAACAAAATCCGATCAAACTGAGGGGGATACCATCTTTATTGGTGCTACCGCTCTCAATAATGGTATTACCGGAAGAATTGGACAAGAAGCGATCCATGAAGGAAACACAATTTCTTTGACATATAATGGTTCCATCGGGGAAGCTTTTTATCAGGCTGTCCCTTTCTGGGCGTCTGATGATGTAAATGTTCTATACCCGAAAGATTTTGTTATGACGGAAGAGATAGGCCTTTTCTTTTGTACAATCCTGCGTCACGAAAAACAAATGTGGTCATATGCTAGAAAATGGAACTTGGAGCATATGAAATCAACGATAATCAAAGTTCCAATAAAAGAAGGGAAACTGGATACCAGCTATATTCAAGCCTTTGTTGAATCGCTCGATGGTAATGTTTGTGATATACCAGATTATTTCCTGAATGAAGGCTATGATCGGGCTTGCTGGTATCTTGATCATGTCAATCAAACAGACTTTGAAAAAGAATATGCGAACTCTCATGCGAAAGCCAAATCATTAAAAGAAAAAGCGTGGGCTTTATTCAAACTTGGCGATATTGTTGATGATATCCATAATGGTAGATCGTATAATGCCTCGGATTTGGTGGTTTCAGATACAGACGATTATGTAGCCTACATCACCCGAACGGATCAGAATAACGGCATATCCATGTTTGTGCGAAACGATGATTATGAGGGAAAAGAAAAGGCGGGCGCAATCACCATAGGCGATACGACGGCGACGATATACTATCAAACGACCGATTTCATCACCGGCCCGCATATCATTGTTGTGCGCGCGGAATGGTTCAATGTCTATACGGCCTTGTTCATATATCCTGTCTTCGGAAGAGCGTTCACAAAGGATTTAATACAGGGGACAATGCTGTATCTACCGATGGATAACGACGGAAACCCGGATTATACATTCATGGAGGATTACATAAAAGGGTGCGCTTTCAGCTGTAATATCACATGACGAATCGAAGCGCAGAGGATAGATATACGCAGGGGGCGGCGTTGCGCCGCGGGGCGCGGTCCCACCGCCCGCCCCTGCGCCCGCCAAAAGCCTTCCCCTCTGGGGAAGGTGGCATTTGCGCAGCAAATGACGGATGAGGTCCTTTCACGATCAGCTCAGCGCCTTTCCCGGAGCGAAAGCGCGAGATGTGGCATGAGAGGACCTCTTCCGACCTCACTTCGTTCGGCCACCTTCCCCAAAGGGGAAGGCTATATTTTTATGTGCCTATAATATCCCATTCTCAATCTGCATAGGGCACGTATTCGAAGCACTCGTCCTCGGGGATGCCGTCCACCAGCCACCCCCAGCCCTGCTCGTAGTTGGGGGAGATGTTGAGCGCGCCGTCCCGGCCGTCCCGGGTGGAGAAGTACGCGATTTCCTGCTTGTCGCTGGCGTAGACCAGGATCTTGTCGCCCGGCTCCAGCGTGCCGATGGTCTGGTCGGGATGGTGCTCGTCCACGTAGGGCAGCGGCTGCGTCACGGTCAGCGCGGCGTACGCCCAGAGGTCCTCGTCGTCCTGCGGGCCTTCGTAGCCGACCAGGTTGCGCAGCCACAGGCCCGCGTCGTTGACCTCAAAGCGGTCGTAGGGCGACAGCCTCAGCGTGCGCGAGGCGAACCACGTGCCCAGCACGTCCTGGCTGCCGGAGAGCGTGAGCAGGTTGTCGCCGATGGCTTCCACGTGGCCGTAGCCGTATTTGAAGTAGCCGTCGCCGTTCTCGCCGCGGCTGATGTCGGGGAACAGCACCTCGTAGAGCGCCGCGCCGTCCCAGCGCAGGCACCAGGTGTAGTAGTCGTCGCTCATCACGTCGCCGGTCAGGAAGATCTCCTGCGCGCCGTCGCTGTCGATGTCCACGACGTACACGGCCTCGCCCCAGAGGATGTCGGTGGGGAAGGTCCGGGCCGCGCCGTCCGCGCCGACGACCGTCAGCGTCAGGGTGTCGTCGTACTCGCCGGGCGCCATCTCCCAGGTCAGGGTCTCCTCCGTGCCGTCGCCGTCCAGGTCGATCACCAGCGCTTCGCCCGCGGCGGGGGTCAACGGCGTGTTCCCGACGGCCTCCGACAGCGCGGGTACCGCCATGGTCAGCAGGCACAGGGCCAGCAGGATGCCAAGAATTCGCTTCATGGGAAAGCCTCCTTTGTGTCAGATACCTGTTGGACGCGCCGCGGCCCGCGCAGGTTCCCACTTTATGCCTTTTTTGCCGGATGGGGCTCCTGGCCCTTCCCATGTACCCGGTCATTCCGGGGCCTTCGTGAACTGGAAGCCGTTGCGCGCGCCGAGGATGAGGAACGCGACGACCAGCCCGACCGCCAGCGCCACGATCATCGCGCGGCGGGCCGTCAGCAGGTCGCGCCTTATGACGCGCTCGATGTAGCGCGGCGCGAGCAGCGCCAGCAGCGCCGCCACGATCAGCCGGTAGGTGGCCAGCTCCTCGGTGCCGATGAGCAGTATGCCCAGCGCCACCAGTCCCAGCGCCGCGCCGCCGACGATCTGCGTCAGCCGCCACTGCTTCGGCGTGAGCGCGTTCACGCGCACCTCCCACTTGCTCGGGATGTACTCCTCGTCGTCCTCGTCGTCCGCCGGGGCGGAATCCTCTGATTTTGCCTCGACGGCCGCCCGGGGCTTCGGTGCGTCGGCCACGTCGTCCACGTAGGGCACGAAGTCCGGTCGGGCGGGGGCCTCGGGCTTCGGCGCGTCCTCGGGCTGAGGGGCCGCTTCCGGTCGAGGGGGTGCCTCGCCCTGGGAGGGTGCCTCACCCCGGGAGGGTGTCTCACCCCGGCTGATCGCCGCGGCGGCCTCGGCTTCGAGCCGCGCGATCTCCTGGGCCGTGGGCACGTGCTTCTCGACGCCCGGATTCTGCTTGTCCATGTCTGTTTCCTCCGCATCGTATTACCATGATTTTACCATCTTGCGGCGGCGTTGGCAAGGGTTTATAATGAGTTCATCTGGAGGGGCGATAATGGAAACGAGGTGAATCGTATGTTCCACATCCTCGTCGTGGAGGACAACGCGAATACCCGCAAGCTGATGGAGGCGGTGCTGACGCAGCACGGCTACCAGCCGATCCTCGCCAAGGACGGCGTGGAGGCGCTGGACGTGCTGGACCGCAAGCACGTGGACCTGATCGTGCTGGACATCATGATGCCCCGCATGGACGGCTACGAGTTCACGCGCACGCTGCGCGAATCCGGCTGCGAGCTGCCGATCTTGATGGTCACGGCCAAGGAGAAGCCCGAGGACAAGCACAAGGGCTTCATCATCGGCACGGACGACTACATGGTCAAGCCCGTGGACGAGGAGGAGATGATATTGCGCATCGGCGCGCTGCTGCGCCGCAGCCGCATCGTCAATGAGCATAAGCTGACGGTGGGGAACACCGTGCTGGACTACGACGCGCTGTCCGTGTCGACGCCCGAGGGCGCGCGCACCCTGCCGAAAAAGGAGTTCATGCTGCTGTTCAAGCTGCTCAGCTACCCCGGCAAGATCTTCACGCGGCGGCAGCTGATGGACGAGATCTGGGACATGGATTCCGAGACCGACGAGCGCACCGTGGACGTGCACATCAACCGCCTGCGGGACCACTTCCGCGGCAGCGACGACTTTGAGATCGTCACCGTGCGCGGCCTCGGCTACAAGGCGGTGAAGAAGGATTGAAAAACCCGTTCAGGCGTAGGACGCCCCCCGGGCATGGGATGCCCCCCGGGCATGGGACGCCCCCCGGGCGCGGGACGCCCCCCGGGCGCTGCGACCTGCCCGCCCGCCGCGAGGACGCGCGCCGATGGCGGCAAAGCCTGCCGCGGCGCGAGAGCCTCTACATGACGCTGTGGACGTTTTTGTGCGGCGTCATCCTGACGGCGGGCCTGATGGCCGCGGCGGCCTACGGCTTTCTGGTGTTCTTCGGCCTGCTGGTCAACCCGTTCACGCGCACGCTGGCCATGCCGACGCTGCTGATGGTGTTCATACTGATGCTGGCGGCCGGCAGGGGGCGCAGCAAGCTGCGTCCCATCAACGACCTCGTCCACGCGATGCACGCGGTGTCGCAGGGCGATTTTTCCGTGCGCGTGGACGCCGAGAACGTGCCCGGCGACATGGGCGAGCTGGCGAGCAGCTTCAACGACATGGCCACGGAGCTGGGCGGCCTGGAGATGTTCCGCAAGGACTTCATCAACAACTTCTCCCACGAGTTCAAGACGCCCATCGTGTCCATCCGCGGCTTCGCCAAGCAGCTGGAGCGCGACGATCTGACCGACGCGCAGCGCCGCGAGTATCTGGACATCATCGTCTCCGAGTCCGACCGGCTGGCCAACATGGCCAGCAACGTGCTGCTGCTGTCAAAGCTGGAGAACCAGACCATCGTCACCGACAAGGCGCGCTTCGCGCTGGACGAGCAGCTGCGCCGCGCGATCCTGCTGCTGGAGAAGCAGTGGACGGAGAAGGCGCTCGACCTCGACGTGGACCTGGAGGCCGTCGAGTTCTTTGGCAACGAAGAGATGCTGAACCACGTGTGGGTGAACCTGCTCGGCAACGCCGTCAAATTCTCGCCCGACGGCGGACGCCTGACGGTGCGCCTGCGCCGCGAGGGCGGCTTCGCCGTCTGCACCGTGCGCGACGCCGGCCCCGGCATGGACGAGGAGACCCGCCGCCGCGTGTTCGAGAAGTTCTACCAGGGCGACACCGCCCACGCCACCGAGGGCAACGGCCTGGGCCTCGCGCTCGTGCGGCGCATCGTCGACCTCTGCGGCGGCGACATCGCCGTCGAGAGCGCCCCCGGGGAGGGCTCCGCCTTCACCGTGCGCCTGCCGCTGGGGGAGAGTTGAGAGTTGAGAGTGAAGAGTGAAATGTAGGGACGCCATAATTGGCGTCCGCGGCGATTGCCGCACGTTATCCCAGGGCCTTCAAAGCGAATGTTGTCTCCCTGATTGTTCGCCGCCTTGCTTGACTTTTAACACGCCGGGGCATTATAATAGGGAGCACAGGCGATGAAGGAGAGAGTAGCGCGGCCGGAGGCTGACAGAGAACCGGGACAGGTGGAAGCCGGGAACCGAAAGCGCGCGAACATGGCTCCGGAGCTTCGGACGTGAGCGCCGCGGGGCGCAAGCGATCGACGTATGCCGCGTTAAGGCTTCAAGGCGCTTTTCCATGGCATGGGAGGGCGCGAACAGGGTTGGTACCGCGCTTCAAGGAGCGCCCCTCATCGGGGTCGCTCCTTTTGAGTGTTCAGAGTTGAGAGTTCAGAGTTGAGAGAAAAACACTTTAACTCCACACTCCACGCTCCACACTCCACACTTTCATTTGAGGGGGAATCCACGATGAGCAAGCCCACGTTCTACATCACCACGCCGATCTACTATCCCAGCGGGAACATGCACATCGGCCACACCTATACCACCGTCGCGGCGGACACGATGACGCGCTTCAAGAAGCAGACCGGCTTCGACGCCTACTTCCTGACCGGCCTGGACGAGCACGGCCAGAAGATCGAGCGCAAGGCCGCGGAGGCGGGCGTGACGCCCCAGGCGTTCGTGGACAGGATCGCCGGGGAGACCGTGGAGCTGTGGAAGCTGATGAACATCGAGTACGACGACTTCATCCGCACCACCGAGGACAGGCACATGAAGATCGTGCAAAAGATCTTCAAGCAGTTCTACGACCAGGGCGACATCTACAAGAGCGAGTACGAGGGCCTGTACTGCACGCCCTGCGAGTCGTTCTGGACGCCCACCCAGGTGAAGAACGGCTGCTGCCCCGACTGCGGGCGGCCCGTGGAGCCCATGAAGGAGGAGAGCTACTTCTTCCGCATGAGCAAGTATCAGGACTGGATGATCAAGTACATCGAGGACTACCCGGACTTCATCCAGCCGCCGTCGCGCGCGAACGAGATGCTCAACAACTTCCTGCGGCCGGGCCTGCAGGACCTGTGCGTCAGCCGCACGTCGTTCAAGTGGGGCGTGCCGGTGGATTTCGATCCCGGCCACGTGGTCTACGTGTGGATCGACGCGCTGTCGAACTACATCACGGCGCTGGGCTACGGCACCGACCACGACGAAAAGTTCCAAAAATACTGGCCCGCGGACGTGCACCTCGTCGGCAAGGAGATCGTGCGCTTCCACACCATCTACTGGCCGATCATGCTGCACGCGCTGGGGCTGCCGCTGCCCAAGCAGGTGTTCGGCCACGGCTGGCTGCTGTTCGGCGAGGACAAGATGTCCAAGTCCAAGGGCAACGTGGTCTATCCCGGTCCGATCGTGGAGCGCTACGGCGTGGACGCGCTGCGCTACTACCTGATGCGCGAGATGCCATTCGGCGCGGACGGCAACTACACCAACGAGGCCTTCCTGACCCGCATGAACGCCGACCTGGTGAACGACCTGGGCAACCTCGTCAGCCGCACCGTGGCGATGATCGAGAAGTACTTTGACGGCGTCGTGCCCGCGCCGAACGACTGGGAGGAGCCCGATAAGGCGCTGATCGCGCGCTTCGAGGCGCTGCCCGGCATCGTCGAGGCGCAGATGGACAAGCTGCAGTTCTCGGTGGCGCTCTCCGAGATCTGGAAGCTGATCGGCGAGTGCAACAAGTACATCGACATCACGCAGCCCTGGGTGCTGTGCAAGGACGAGGCGACCCTGCCGCGCCTCAAGACCGTCATGTACGTGCTGGCGGAGTGCATCCGCGCCATCGGCGTGTACATCCTGCCCGCGATGCCCTCCACGCCCGAGCGCATCTGGCAGCAGCTCGGCGTGACGGACGACGCGCTCAAGACCTGGCAGAGCGTGCAGAAGTTCGGCCAGCTGAAGCCCGGCACCGTCGTGAAGAAGGGCGCGGCGCTGTTCCCGCGCGTGGACATCAAGAAGGAGCTGGAGGCCATGGCCGCCGAGAAGGAGAAGGCCGAGAAGAAGGCGGAAAAGGCCGAGGCCAAGGCGGAAAAGAAGGAAGCAAAGAACGAAGAAAAGAAGGCGGACGACGGCATCGCCACGTTCGACGACTTCATGAAGATCAAGCTCATCGCCGCGAAGGTGATCGCCTGCGAGAAGGTGGAGAAGAGCGAGAAGCTCCTCAAGGAGACGCTGGACGTCGGAAACGGCCAGACCAAGACCGTGTGCTCCGGCATCGCGAAGTTCTACAGCCCCGAGGAGATGGTCGGTAAGACGGTCGTGCTCGTCAACAACTTCGCGCCGCGCAAGATGGCGGGCCAGGTGTCCGAGGGCATGCTGCTGTGCGCCGAGGACCCGGACGGCGCCGTGCGCCTGCTGACCGTGGACGGCGACGTGAAGCCCGGCAGCGAGATCGGTTAAGCACAAGCCAAAAGCCTTCCCCTTTGGGGAAGGTGCCCCCGCAGGGGGCGGATGAGGTCGAATAGCGCGCTATACCATCGCCGTACCATGTCGACCTCATCCGGCCTCGCTGCGCTCGGCCACCTTCCCCATAGGGGAAGGCTTATTAGCTTGTGCATGGTTAGGAAAACGGAACGTTTTCCGGGTCGGCGGGTTCCGCAGGAACACGTCGACAACCATTAGTGTATTCGGAGGTGAAATCATGCGCCTATACGACACCCACTGTCACATCGCCGATCCGCGGTTTGACGCGGACCGGGAGGCGGTCGTCGCGCGGATGCTCGGCGCGGGCGTGGCGCGGGCGCTGGTGGTGGCCGACCCGCAGGAGCCCGTCTGGGACGGCCCCGAGGACGCGGGCGGCCAGCTGATCGGCGTCGGCAACGCGCAAAAGGTGTTTGCGCTCGTCGATCAATACGACTTCCTGTGCGGGGCGATCGGCGTGCACCCGCACAACGCCTCCGGCTGGGACGCGGACGCCGAGGCGACCGTGCGGCGCTATCTTGCGCATCCGAAGTGCCGCCTGCTGGGGGAGATCGGGCTGGACTACCACTACGACCTGTCGCCGCGCGACGTCCAGCGGGCCGTGTTCGACGCGCAGCTGGACATGGCGCATGACCTCGGCCTGCCCGTGCAGCTGCACATCCGCGAGGCCCACGGCGACTGCATGGACATGCTGCGCGCGCGGGCGCGGGCGGGGCGGATGCCCGCGGGCATCATGCACTGCTACACCGGCAGCTGGGAGAGCGCGAAGGTCTATCTGGACCTGGGGCTGTATATCAGCCTGTCCGGCGCGGTGACGTTCAAGAACGCGCCGAAGCTTTCAGAAGTGGCGCAAAACACGCCCGCGGACCGGCTGCTGATCGAGACCGACTGCCCATACATGGCCCCCGTGCCGCTGCGCGGGCGGCGCAACGAGCCGGCGTTCATCGTCCACACGCTCGCGAAGGTGGCCGAGCTGCGCGGCATCGGCCCGGACGCATTGGCGGAACAGCTTTGGGCCAACGCCGCCGCGATCATCGGGGAAGAATAGACCGTCGATGAAACAAAAGAAGGGGGTAAGCAGCGCATGCCGACCCTGAAAAAGACGCGCGGGCGGCACCTGATGGTGCTGATCGCCATGTGCGGGCTGATGGCCACGAGCCTCGGCTTCGTCACCAACACCGCGGGCATCTTCTTCGGGCCTATCGCCGCGGACTTTGGACTGGGGGACCGGATCACGCCAGTGAGCCTCGCGCTGACGATCAGCAACCTGATCTACGCGCTCAGCGGCATGCTCGTGGCGCGGGTCGTGAACGCCCGGAGCTTTCGCCCGCTGGTGATCGCCAGCGCCGCCGTGCTCGTGGCGACGACCGCCGCACTGTCGCTGTGCCGAAGCCTGGCGGCGCTCTACGCGCTGAACGCCGTTCGCGGCTTTTCGGCGGGCATGATCAGCAACGTGCTGGTCACGATGGTGATCGGCGAGTGGTTCCGCTCGGACACCGGTCTGATCTCGAGCCTCGCGCTGGGCTTCTCCGGCGTGGCCGGGGCGCTGTTCAACCCGGTCCTGGAGGCGGTCATCCGCGGCAGCGGCTGGCGGACGGCCTACCTGGCGGCCGCGGGGATCATGCTGGCGTTCAACCTGCCCGCGATGGCGCTGCCGATCGGCTTGAAGCCGCAGGACGCGGGGCTGGAGCCGATGAACGTGGCCGGGTCGGGCGCAAGGGCGGCGAAGCGGCCCCGGCGAAGCCGCGACGCCCGCTCGCTCGCGGCGCTGCTGCTCGCCGTGGGCGTCATATCGGCCATGTCGTTCATCTGCGCCATGCCGCAGTTGTTCAAGGCCATCGCCGCGACCTACGGCCACGAGCCGACCGGTGTGGCCATGATGAGCGTCGTGCTGGCGGTGAACACGGGCGGCAAGCTGGTCTTCGGCGCGATGACTGACCGGCTGGGCGCGCGACGCTCGATGCTGATCTACGGTGCGGGGATCGCGGCGGGCATACTGACGCTGTGGCTGCTGCGCGTTCCCGCCGCCATGCTGGCGAGCGCCGTGCTGATCGGGCTGTGCTATTCGATCCCCACCGTGGGCGCGGTGATGATCTGCCGCGAGCTTTTCAGCCCGGAGCGCTACGCGAAGGTCTTCCCGAAGATCAACTTCGGCTCGTCGCTGGCGAACGCCGCGGGCTATCCGCTGCTCAGCGCCATCCACGGCGCGACCGGGAGCTACGACGGCGCGCTGATGCTGGCGCTCATGCTGGTGCTGGCCGCGATGGCGGCGGTGGCGGTCGTGTATCGCCTCGCGGACCGGGAGGCGGCGCGAGGGTGACGACGTGAAAAAAGGCTGTCTCAAAACGAAGGGATCGGACTGAACACAAAGCAGCGACGGCGTCTGCGCCGCCGCCATGACGGCCTCCAAGCCGCCGCTACATGGGTTCGCAACCGATCATGCTGTTTAGAGACAGCCCCTATTTTATTAGATCCGCACCGGCTTTTGGCCGCACGGCGGGCGGGGGCCGTCGTCCAGCTCGGCGACCCAGCGGGTCAGCAGCGCGCGCAGCAGCGCGGCCAGCTGGTCCTGCTGTTCGTCGGTGAGGGGGGAGAAGGGGTCGTCGCCGCCGTCGGGGGCGTCGGGAATGGCCGCGCGACCGGCGTCGGTGATGCGCAGCAGGTTGCCCCGGCGATCCTCCGCCTTCTCGCGGACGATGAGGCCCTTGGCCTCCAGCTTGCTCAGCAGCTCGCTGAGGGAGCCGGGCTGGATGCCCAACATCTGCTGCAGCTGGCGCTGGGAGAGCGCCTCGCGCCCCGCCAGTATCGACAGGACCAGCGCCTGACCCTGCGCGGGGCCGCCCTGCGGACGGCGGCGCAGCATGCGGCCCGCCATGTCGATCAGCTCCGCGAGGTCGGCCTCGTCCAACCGGCGGCGCAAAAACTCCGTGCTGGGGTGGCGCAAGCCGTGGGGCGGCATGCCGGGAAAGCCGGGACCACCGGGGCCCATGCCCGGACCGCCGGGACCCATGCCGGGACCGCCGGGCATGCCGTGCCTGCCGCAGCCGCCCGGGCCGCCGGGACCCATGCCGGGGCCCATGCCGGGGTCAAAGGGGCCGTGGTGGCGTCGGCCCATGCCGTGGCAGCCGCGCCTCCCGAAGTCGTCATTGAAATGGAAACCGTCTATGCGATCGTCAAAGGGATTGAAATTCGCGCTCATGTTTCATCCGTCCTTTCTTTTTTCGGTACCTAAATAATAGCACGCGCGCGAGAAAATGTCAAGGTACCGAAATAAAAATTTACACAAACGATACAATAGGCTGCCATGAAAACGGCAGCCCCTTCGATTGACCTGATTATATTGCAAGAAGTCCAATGATATTGCAAGTGCGATCCCCGGTTGCGTGCTATACTGAATCCGTCGAAAGGACAAGACAACCAACTCGAAGGAGGATTCAGATATGACCAATATGATTTATTTCGTCGATCACCGCATGAGCATCCAGATGTCCGAGGATGTGAACGCGCCCGAGCTGCGCAACCCCCAGGTGAGCGGCCTGCGCAAGGGCCGGGGCTGGCTGGCCCGGCTGCTGGGCGGCATGAAGAGGGCGTGAGGACTGGTCAAACGGGAAAGATCCTTCGCTTCGCTCAGGATGACAGGTTGGCGAAATCCAACTCGTTGTCATCCTGAGCGCAGCGAAGGATCTTTTTGGATCGTTATGGGCGGGGGCGGCATTGCAGCCCCCGCGCTCGCGCTATATCGTCTGGTTCTGCGCCTCCCGCAGGCTCTGCAGCCCCCGACGGCTGTAGCGCGCGCGGAAGTCGCCGGGGGAGAAGCCCGTCTCCTTCATGAACACGCGGTTGAAGTAGCTCTGGGAGCTGAACGCGAGGATGTGGGCGATCTCGGCGCAGGAATAGTCCGAGTAGAGCAGCATGTTCCGCGCGGTCTCCACGCGCCGACGGCGCACGTAGTCGGTGAAGGTGCAGCCCATCTCCCGCTTGAACAGCGTCGACAGGTAGGACGGGTTCAGCCCCAGCGCCCCGGCGATGTCGTCGATGCGGAAGGGCTCGTGCAGCCGCAGGTCGATCTCGTCCAGGCAGCGTGTGATGGGCCGGGCGACGACGTGCGCCTTGCGGGCCTCGGCCACGCGCCGCGTGAAGTAGGCCAGCGCCTCCGGGTACAGCGCGCGCACGGCCTCGGGCGTCGCGCAGCGGTCGGCCTGCTGGATGTACAGGTCGCTGATGCGGAAGGCCTCGAACTGCTCCAGCCCGCCCTCGATGGCGTAGCGCGTGGACATCGTCACAAAGGCCACGAACAGGTACTGTTGATTGCGCAGCGGGTCGCTCGACAGCGTGCCCGTGCCGTCCGCGAAGTGAAGCGCCTTCAGCGCGCCCTCCACGTCGCCGAGGCGCAGGTAGTGAAACTGCGCCATCTCCTGATCGTAGGTGGCGTGGTGAAAGTCGTCTTCGCGCTGCAGGAACGCGAGGTGCGCCAGCTTTCCCCGCGTGACGTGCCCGGCGGCCACGTTCAGCCCTCCGCCGTCCAACCGTCGAACAGCGCCAGCAGGTCGTCGTATACCAGCTGGTGCTCGGCGTGGTTCAGGATCTCGTGGCGCATGTTCGGGTACATCTTCGCCGTCACGCGCCGGTAGCCGTCGCCCTTCACGCGGGCCACGGCGTCGTCAAAGCCCTTGCGGTCCGGCGCGCAGGGGTCGTTCTCGCCGGAGACGAAGTGCACCGGCATCCCGGGACGCCCCGCGGGCACGGGCTTGTAGGCGTCGCGCATCAGCTCCAGCAGCGCCCGGTAGCCGTTCAGCGTGAATGGGAAGCCGCACAGCGGGTCCGCGTCGTAGGCCTTCACGTTGTCCTGGTTGGTGCTCAGCCAGACGTTCGCGCTGCCGGACTTCGGGTTGCCCTTGTTGAAGCTGCCGGTGGTCATGTTGATGAACAGCTTGCTGATGTAGCGCTCGCCCTTGAACGCCGTCATCACCTTGTTGAGCAGCAGGCCCGCGCCGGACGCGGGGTTCGCGCCGGGGCTGCCGCAGACCACGAGGCCGTCGATGTCCCCGTCGTACTTCTGCCGGTAGACGCGCACGGCCAGCGAGCCCATGCTGTGCCCGAACAGGAACAGCCTCGGCCATGCCGTGCGCGAACTGCACGAGGGCCTTGGGATCGCCGCCGTCCGGCGACACGACGCACACCGACAGCGGCAGGCCGTCGACGGCGGAGGGGATGGTGAACATCTCAGTTCTTGACATGGTCCAATCTCCTTTTTGAGAGTTTAGAGTTGAGAGTTCAGAGTTGAGAGTTCAGAGTTGAGAGTGAACCGTAGGGACGCCATAATTGGCGTCCGCGTTGCCGCCGCTATTCTCCCCGTAGGGGCGGCGTTGCGCCGCCCGCCTGAATCCTGTTGTCTGCTGCGCTTTGCAGCGCGGCGGCAATCGAAACCCGGCATGGCCGGGGGCGGGCGCCGCATCGGCGCCCCTACAGAGGGGATCGGATTGCCGCGGCGGTTCGCCAGGCCAACGGCAGCGCAACGACATATAACGTAGCGCGACGAACCACGTCATTGCGAGGAGACCCCGAAGGGGTTGACGTGGCAATCCGGTTCCCCAAACCTTGTCGATGCGATATAAAAGAGCGGCACAAACGTGCCGCTCTTGCGTTGAGGGATTATTCCTCGACGGGCGCTTCCTCGGCGGGAGCCTCTTCGACGGGCGCTTCCTCGACGGGAGCCTCTTCGACGGGAGCCTCCTCGACCGGGGCCTCCTCCACGGGCGCTTCCTCGGCGGGGATGTCGTCGATGTCATACTCGCCCTCGTCGCTGGCCAGCGCCTCGTCCTCCAGCACCTCGCGGATGGACAGGCTGATGCGCTTGGCCTCGGTGTTCACGTCCAGCACCTTCACGCGCACGATGTCGCCCACGTTCACGGCGTCCTCGACCTTCGCGATGCGGGTCAGGGCGCACTGGCTGATGTGCACCAGGCCGTCCAGGCCGGGCTCCAGCTCCACGAACGCGCCGAAGGTGGTGATGCGAACGACCTTGCCCTCCACCACGGAGCCGACGGGATACTTCTCACCGGCGACCGTCCAGGGGCGGGGCTGGGTCTGCTTGTAGGACAGGGAGATGCGCTCGCGCTCGGGATCGACGTTCAGGATCTTCACGTCGATCTCCTGGCCGACGGAAACCACGTCGGAGGGATGCTTCACGCGACCCCAGCTGAGGTCGGTGACGTGCACCAGGCCGTCCACGCCGCCGATGTCCACGAAGGCGCCGAAGTCCGCCAGGCGGCGAACGATGCCCTTCACGACGGAGCCGACTTCCAGGTTCTCCCAGATCTTCTTCTTCTTCTCGGCCTCCTGCGCCATCAGCACGGCCTTGCGGCTGGCCACGATGCGCTTCTTGGTCTTGTCGATCTCGATGATCTTCAGCGTCATGGGCTGGCCCACGAACTCGTCGATCTTCTCCACATACCGCAGCGACAGCTGGGAAGCGGGGATGAAGGTGCGGATGCCCGCCACGTCGGCAAGCAGGCCGCCCTTGACGGCTTCCTTGCCCACGCCCTCGACGAACTCGCCGGCTTCTTCCTTGGCGCAGATCTCCTCCCACGCCTTGCGGTTGATGATGTTCTTCTGGGAAAGCAGAACGTTGCCTTCGCCGTCGTTTACCTTGACGACCTCGACTTCGATCTCATCGCCTTCCTTGACATCGGTGGAAGAAAGCTCGGATTTCTTAACGATACCGTCAGACTTGTAGCCGATGTTGACGCAAACCTCATCGTCGGTGATCATTTCGACCTTGCCAGTGATGATCTGGCCGGGGCGAATTTGAACTATGGTCTTGTCAATGGCTTCTTCTGACATGACTTCCAGTTCCTGGTTCTCTTCGGGGGTGACTTTCTTCTCGATGTCGTTCATTCTTGCAACAACCTCCTTAATGATACAATCCGGCGTGGATGCACCGGCTGTAATCCCTATCGTATCGGACGGCCGGATATCGATGCCGTCCAACTCCGCCGCGGACTCGATGAAGTGGGTCCTGGGGCAGATGTCCGCCGCGAGCCTGTACAGCTTGCGGCTGTTCGAGCTCTCCCGCCCGCCGACGACCAGCATCACGTCGGCCCGGGCGGCGATCTCGGCCACCTCTTCCTGGCGGTCCCGCGTGGCGGTGCAGATGGTGGCGTGCACGTCCAGGCTGGGGATGCGCTCGGCCAGCAGCCGGCACAGCGCGTCGAAGCGCGCCTTCACCATCGTGGTCTGCGCCACGACCAGCGCCTTTTCCAGCGGCGGAAGGGCCAGCGCGTCGTCCTCGGTCATCACGGCGAAGGCCGGGGCGCTCGTCCAGCCCAGTATGCCCTGCACCTCGGGGTGCTCGCCCTCGCCGATCACGATCAGCGGCGTGTTCGATTCCGAGGCGGCGCGGGCCATGTCGTGTATGCGCTGCACGAACGGGCAGGTGGCGTCCACGATCTCGCAGCTGCGGGCCTTCAGCGCCTCGTAGGCCGCCTGGCCGACGCCGTGCGATCGGATCACCACGCGCGCGCCCTCGGGGATGTCCGCGGGGCTCTCGGCGCTGGTGACGCCCAGGCCTTCCAGGCCTTCGACCACCTGCGGGTTGTGGATGATGGGGCCCAGCGTGACGGCCGGGGCCGATTGCTCGGCGGTCTCCACGGCGCGGCGGACGCCGAAGCAGAACCCGGCGTGCCTGGCCAACACAACGCGCGCGATCGCTCTCGCCTCCACACCCAGAATGCGGTGTATACACGGGGTATACGCATAAAAATCGATATTTATGCTATCCGTAATATTTCGATTATATTATTTGCAATTCCTGCTTTTTTTGTAAGTTAATGTAATTTTAACAAAAGAAGTGTCAGATCAGCGCTTCAGGCCCCAGACCGCGGCCTCGATGCGGCGGGTGGCCTTGTCCAGCGTGTCGCTGTCCACGCGGCGGGACAGGCCCTCGAAGCTGACGGGCGGGCCGAAGGAGATCTGGGTTCTGTGAAAGAGGCGATAGGGGCCGCCGATGTAGGCGGGGATCACCGGCGCGCCGGAGCGCAGGGCGATCATCGAAACGCCGTCCAGCATCGGGGTGGGGGAGTTGTCGGGGCTGCGGGTGCCCTGGGGGAAGATGCCCAGGCCGTGCCCGTCCTTGAGCAGCGCCATCGACGTGCGCACGGCGTTCAGGTCGCTGTGGCCGCGGTTCACCGGGAAGGCGTCCAGCCCGCGCAGCACCGCGCCCACGACCTTGTGCTCAAACAGCTCGGCCTTGGCCATGAAGTGAAAGTAGCGCCGCTTCTCGCGGATGGCGAGGTAGAAGGGGTCCCGCGCGGCGATGTGGTTGCAGCAGAGTATGAACGCGCCTTCCGCGGGGATGTTCTCCAGCCCGTCCACCCGGGCGGGGTACAGCACGCCGTAGACGGGCCGCAGCACGGCGCACAGGAAGCGGTAGAAGGTCTTGCTCATTTCTGGCTCCTTTGGATCGCTTCATCGGCCAGCTTCTTCATCAGGGCGACGGATTCCTCGACGGTCAGGTCGGAGGTGTCCACGTGGACGGCGTCCTCGGCGGGCCGCAGCGGGGAGGCGGCGCGGTGGGTGTCCTGGTAGTCGCGCTGGACCATGTCCCGGAGCACCTGCTCGTAGGGCTCGGGCTTGCCCTTTTCCTCCAGCTCCCGGCAGCGGCGGCGGGCGCGCTCCTCGGCGGAGGCGGTCAGGTAGATCTTCAGCGTGGCGTTCGGCAGCACCTTCGTGCCGATGTCGCGCCCGTCCATGACCACGTTCTGCCCCTCGGCGATCTTGCGCTGCAGCGCCACCATGCGCTCGCGCACCTGCGGCACCGCGGAGACCGTGCTGGCCGCCATGGAGACCTCCGGCTCGCGGATGGCGTCGGTGACGTCCTCGCCGGTGAGGTAGAGGCGCTGCGCGCCGTCCACAAAGCGCACGGCGATGTCCACGTCCTCCACGCACCGGGCCACGGCGTCGGCGTCGTTCACCGCGCCCTTGCGCAGCATGAACAGCCCGAAGGCCCGGTACATGGCCCCGGTGTCCAGGTACATGGCGCCCAGCGCCTTCGCCAGCGCCTTGGCCATCGTGGACTTGCCCGCGCCCGCGGGCCCGTCGATGGCGATGGAAAAGACATTGCTCATAGCGTATTTCCTCCTGTGTGTTTGTTTGAGGGAGTAGGCAGTAGGGAGTAGGGAGTAGGAAATGCCAGGGAGCGCGGTAGCCGCTATTCCTACTCCCTACTCCCTTGTCCCTACTCCCTATTTTCCCGCGATCTCCGCGATCGCGTGGGCGAAGATCTTGACGCCCAGCATCATCTTCTCCACGTCGATGTACTCATCGGCGATGTGGCAGACGTCCATGTCGCCGGGGAAGCACACGCCGAAGGCCACGGTGTTGGGCATCATGCGGGAGTAGGTGCCGCCGCCGATGGCGATGGTGTAGGCCGGCAGGCCGGTGACCTCGTGGTACACCTTCAGCAGGCCCTGGACGATCTTGCTGTCCGCGGGCACGTGCAGCGGTGTGTGGCTGGACGCGCAGCACACGGCCATGCCCGCCGGGGCGACGCGCTTGGCCGCCTGGCCCAGCATCAATTCCTCGCTGCCGCACAGCGGATAGCGGATGTCCAGCAGCGCGGACAGCTCGTTGCCGTCGTAGCGCAGGATGCCCAGGTTGCAGGTCAGCGCGCCGGACAGCTCGTCCGCGCAGGCGATGCCAAGGCTCTCGCCGGTGTACTCCATGCCCACGGCCTCGGCCAGCATCGCGATGGCCGCGCGCGCGCCTTCGCCGCCCGCCTTCGCGCGGCCCTCGCCCGCGTCGGTGGCGGCGAGGCGGAATTTGTCATGTTTCTTTTCGATCTCGGCGAGCTTCCCGTTCAGCGCCTCCACCGACAGGCCACCCAGCCCGACCACGGCCGTGGCCTCGGCGGGCACCACGTTCGGCCGCTCGCCGGCGTAGAGGCTGTAGACGGGCAGGGCCGCGCCGTCCTCGCCGCCGGTGACCTTCGACAGGCGCATGTTCACGCCGCCCTTTTCGATGTTGATGACCGGGAACTCCGCGTCGGGTGAGAAGCCGTAGTCCGGCATCTTCAGCTTGCTGGCGTAATAGCGCATGTCGCTCATGCCGGTCTCCTCGTCGCAGCCGAGGATCAGCCGCACGCCGTCCTTCAGCGGGATGCCCGCCTCCTTCACGGCGCGCATCGCGTACAGCGCGCACAGCGCGGGGCCCTTGTCGTCGGTGGTGCCGCGGCCGTACATCCGGCCGTTCTCGATCTCGCCGCCCAGCGGGTCGTGCGTCCAGCCGTCGCCCAGGGGCACCACGTCCAGATGGGCCAGCATGCCCATGGTCTGGGGGCCGGAGCCGTAGCTGATGTCGCCGGCATAGCCGTCGATGTCGCGCACCTCGAAGCCGAAGCGGCGGCCGTCCGCAAGCGCGGTGTCCAGCATCCGGCGCACCTCTTTGCCGAACGGCGCGTTTTCGCCCGCCGGTGCGCCCTGCACCGAGGGAATGGCGATCCACTTGCGGATGTTTTCGATCAGCTCGTCGCGGTAGGAATCCACGATCCGGTCCAGGGTTTCGTAATTCATGCGGGTGACCTCCCATACTAGCGTTGATATTTCAGCCGGAGCCGTTTATCCGGTATACCTTCCTGCCTATTGTCGCGCATTTGGACGGATTTGTCAATGGATGGGGGATGTGTTTTCTGCGCCGTCCTCCCTCATAAACCGCCACACGGCCTCGGCGACCTTCTCCGGCAGGCCGGGGACCTGCTTGACCTCGTCCAGGCTCGCGGCGCGCAGGGCCTCGACGGTCTTGAAGTGCTTGAGGATGGCCCGCCTGCGCTTCTCGCCCACGCCGGGGATGCCGTCGAGCTTCGACGCGATGGACGCGCGGCCCCGCAGCGCGCGGTGGTGGATGATGGCGAAGCGGTGGCTCTCGTCGCGCACGCGCTGGATCAGGTGCAGCGCGTTGGAGTGGCGGTCCAGCAGGAGGCTCTCCTCCTCGCCGGGCAGCACGATCTCCTCGATGCGCTTGGCCAGGCCGATCATCGGGATGTCCAGCCCCTGCGCCCGCATGGCCTCCATCGCGGCGTTCAGCTGGCCGCGCCCGCCGTCCACCAGGATCAGGTCCGGCAGCCACGAGAACTTGCCGCCCTCGGCGTCCAGTCCCTGCGCCCGGCGCTTCTCCAGCTCGTCCAGTCCGTGCGAGAGGCGGCGCGTGATGACCTCGTACATGCTGGCGAAGTCGTTGGCGCCCTCGACGGTCTTGATGCGGTAGTGGCGATACTCTTTGTTCGCGCTCACGCCGTCCACCATCACCACCTCGCTGGCCACGCTCTGCGCGCCCTGCGTGTTGGAGATGTCGTAGCCCTCGATGCGCCGCGGCAGGTTCGGTAGCCCCAGCGCCGCCTGCAGTTCCTCCAGCGCGCCGATCGTACGCGCGCGGCTGCCGGCGTTCTTGCGGTCCAGCTTCCTCGCCTCGTCCTTCAGGTTCTTCAGCGCCATGTTCACCAGCTTCAGCTTTTCGCCGCGCCGGGGCGTGAGGATGTAGGTGCGCGCGCCATGCTGCTCGGACAGCAATTGCTCGATCACGTCGTGCTCCGGCGGCGCGGCGCAGAGCAGTATCTCCCGCGGCGGGGTGATCTCCGGGCCGTAGTATTGCAGCATGAACTGCGTCAAGATCTCGCCCAGCGGCTCGTCCGCCGCGCCCTCCAGCGTGAAGCGCTCGGAGCCGATCATCCGCCCGGAGCGCACGAACATCAGCTGTACCATCGCGTCGGCGTCGTGGGGCAGCGCGGCGATGATGTCCTGGTCGGCCTGGGCGGTGGAGATGGCCTTCTGCTTCTGCATCACGGCCTCGATGGCGCGGACGCGGTCGCGGTACAGCGCGGCGCGCTCGTAGTTCATCTCGGCCGAGGCCTCGCGCATGCGGGCGTTCATCTCGTCCAGCACCGGGGCGTACTTGCCGTTCAGGAAGTCGATCGCCCGCAAGATGGTCCGGCGGTAGTCCTCCTCCGTGATCTTCCCCGCGCAGGGGGCGGGACACTGGCCCACCTGGTGGTGCACGCAGGGCCGCTGCGGCTTTTCGGGGTTCAGCTTCCTGGCGCACACGCGGATGGGGAACACCATCCGCACCACGTCCAACACCTCGCGCACCACGGTCGCGCCCTGGTACGGGCCAAAGTACTTCGCGCCGTCCTTCTCCTGGCGGCGCGCCAGCTCCACCCGCGGGAAGGCCTCGTTCAGGTCCACGCGGATGTAGGGATAGGCCTTGTCGTCCTTGAGCCGGATGTTGTAGTGGGGCATGTGCAGCTTGATCAGGTTGCACTCCAGCGTGAAGGCCTCCAGCTCGCCGTCCACCAGCATGATGTCGAAGTCGTCGATCTTCTCCACCATCGCCCGCACCTTGGGCGTGTGCTGGGCGGAGTAGTGGAAGTACTGGCTGACGCGGTTCTTCAGGTTCTTCGCCTTGCCCACGTAGATGATCTCGCCCTCCGACTTCATCAGGTAGCAGCCCGGCGAATCCGGCAGGTTGTCGAGCTTGAATTGCAGCTGGGGCGACATGCGCGCGCCGTTAAAGGGGCGCCTGACTGCTTCCGTCATACGGCCTCCCGAAAACATGTGATTGACTACATTATAACACAGAGGTGGAGAGAATAAAAGAGCGGCCTTCCGCAAACGCGGAAGGCCGCTCTGATGTTCATTGGTTTCTCCGTCTACAGGTTCACCTTCCGGTCCAGCAGCCACGCGCTGGCGCCCACGAACACGGCGGAGATGCCGGCGTTCAGCAGCAGCGACCAGGCGATGGCGCCGGTCATCTCGGCGAAGGGGGTGTCCACGGCCACGCGGTCGTAGAACAACCGCTGGCTGAGGCGGCTGCCGGCCCACGTGAGCGCGACGAACAGCACCAGGCTGATCAGCCCGCGCAGAAAGCCCTTCTTGTTCTGCAGCAGCGTGGCCGACAGCGTGATGGCCAGGTAGGCGCTGCACATCGTGAACATGATATCGATCAGCACCGTCAGGACCGTGAACATCGCCATGCGCACGATCTGGAGGAAGTCGGCGTTGGCGTTCAGACCGAAGCGCAGCAGCATGTTGACCTGCTGGATGATGTCCGGGTCGATGTCCAGGCGGCTGATCAGGTAGCGGTAGTCCAGGTAGGCCGCCGCGCCGAACACGCCCGTGACGATGAGCGCGGCCACCATCGTGAACAGCAGCTTCGACAGCACCACCCCGACGGGGCGCACCGGCGTCATGAAGATCAGGTAGCCGGACTTCTCCTTCAGCTCGCGGGAATAGCTGGCCATGCCCGCCAGCAGGATGTAGGCGTAGACCACGAACACCAGGATCGAGATCAGCGTCAGGCAGACGGCCAGCATGCCGTTCTTCTTCATGCCCACGCCCGCGATGAAGCCGATCTCCAGCGCGGCCAGCGAGCCCAGCATGATCAGCAGCGTGGTGCGCAGCTTGCGGAACTCGTATTTCATCAGCTTAAGCACGGTCGCTCGCCTCCTCCCCGGTCATCGCGCTCTCCGAGGAGACGTGTCCGTAGACCTCCAGGTAGAGCTCCTTCAGCGTGCGCCCGGCGCAGATCTCGCGCTTGTCGCCCGCCATCACCAGCTTGCCCTTCTTGAGGAACACGGTGTAGTCCACCACGTCCTCCAGCTCGTCCACCAGGTGGGTGGAGATCAGCATCGTGCGGCCCTCGCGCCGCCCGGCCAGGATCGCGTCGATCGTCTGCGTGCGCGTGAGGATGTCCACGCCGTTGAGCGGCTCGTCGAACATCATCAGCTTCGCGTCGCGGCTGAGTGCCAGCGCCAGGCGCAGCTTCGCGGCCATGCCGCTGGACAGCTGGCGGATGTTGTCCTCGCGGTCCAGCTCCATGGCGACGAGCTGGCGCTCAAACTCGCGGGGGTCGAAGTCGGCAAAGAAGTCGGCGTAGTAGCGGCCGATGTCCTTGATCTTCATGTAGTTGTAAAAGTAGTTCTCCGTGGGCATGTAGGCGATGTGGGCCTTCGTGGCCGCGCCGATGGGGCTGCCGTCGAAGAGCACTTCGCCCGAGGTGGGGCGGGAGAGCCCCGTGATCAGCTTCATCATCGTGGTCTTGCCGCTGCCGTTGGGGCCCAGCAGCAGGCAGGTCTTGCCCGTCTCCAGCGACAGGCTCACGTCGTCCAGCGCCGTGCGGCGCAGGTACTTCTTGGTGACGTTCTTCAGTTCGAGCAATTCATTCATTCCCTTCCGTTTCACGCATGAATCGCGAAAAATGATACAACAATGAGCCGCGTTGCGCAAGCAACTGTTCATTGATTTTGGGTTTACCGCAGGTTGCAGGGGCCGGCGATCATCCCACGTACTCGATCGCCTTTTTCAGCGCCTTGGCGGCGAGCTCGCTGGGCATGCGCGCGCCGGCGCCGCCGCCCTCGATGACCACGGAGATGGCGTACGGGTGGGCGTCGTCGCGGATGAACCCGGTGAACCAGGCGTTGGTCTCGACGGTCTTGTCGTCGCTGACCTCGGCCGAGCCGGTCTTGCCGCACACGGTGTAGCCCTGGATAGCGGCGCGCGAGGCGGTGCCGCTGCGCACGGTCTCGTACATGTACTCCGCGATCCTGTCTGCGACCGACGCGCTGACCACCTGCCGGTATTGCACGGGCGCGCCGGTGTCGGTGGTCGCGCCCGCGGAGTTGGCGACGCGCTGGATCAGCCAGGGCTTCATCATCACGCCGCCGTTGGCGATCGCGGAGGAGATCATCGCCATGTGCAGCGGCGTGACCAGCACCTTGCCCTGCCCGATGCCGGCCCACACCAGCCCGTTCATGTCGCTGATGTCGGTGGGGAAGGCGGAGTTGTAGACCACGAAGTCGCCGAACTTGAAGTTCTCGTTGAAGCCGAAGCGCTCCGCCGTCTGCCTCAGGCGCTCCAGCCCCAGCTGGTAGGCGAGCTTGCCGAACGTGACGTTGCAGCTGCGCTTAAACGCCGTCTTCAGGTTCACGGTGCCGTGGGCCGTGCGGTTGATGCACACGATGTGGCCGCCCTCGTAGTCCCACTCGCCGGAGCAGCTGAACGCCTGGTCGACCACGTTCACGTCGTTGGTGATGGCCGAGGCCAACGTGACGATCTTGAACACCGAGCCGGGCGTGTAGAGCCCCTGCAGGCAGCGGTTCAGGTAGGCCGTGTCCTCCACCTGCGCGTCGGTGCGCACGGCGAGGTCGTAGGGGTCGTAGTTGGGCATCGACACCATGGCCAATATCTCGCCGGTCTTGTAGTTCATCACGCACACCGCGCCGCGGTAGCACGCGCCGGTGTCCTCGTTCACGGGAAACTCGCTGGCGATCCAGGCCTGCAGCGGGCCGTCCACGGTGATCTGGATGCTGCCGCCCACGTGCCGGGCGTTGCCCATCAGCTCGCTGAGCCGGTCCACCAGGCTGGTTGAGATGTCCAGGAGCGTGGCGGAGTAAAAGGTCTCGATGCCGGTGCCGCTCATGCCCGCGGTGTCGCCCACGGTCTGCGACAGCGCGCGGCGGGCGAGCGCGTTCTTCGTGTACTGGCGGGTGCCGTCGTCGGCGGTGGTGGCCAGCAGGTTGCCGTCCCGGTCGGTGATGTCGCCGCGCAGGCTGGCCGTGGCGCGCAGGCGGCTGTTGCGCACGTCGGAGGCCCATACGCTGCCCTGCGTGAACACCGTCATGGCGAACCACGCCGCCAGGCCCACGAACAGCACCACCACCAGCGTGCCCACAAAGCGCATGTTTCTGCGCAGCTCCTTCACGGTATCACCTCCGGGAAATGGTTGAATGAGAGTTTAGAGTTCAGAGTTCAGAGTGGAGTTGCGGTGCAAATCCCTGCGGGATTTGTCTGATTGAAAACAAGGGCGATCCTCGGCTATTTCATCTAAACTCTAAACTCTCAACTCTTAACTCTCAAAACGTTCCTTCCTCTCTAAGCTCCAACGTTTCGATGTCCCTCGCCTCGTCCTCGGCATTCATCGAGGACAGGCCCAGCAGCAGGCCCATCGAGAAGAACGTGGACACCAGCGACGAGCCGCCGTAGCAGATCAGCGGCAGCGTGACGCCCGACAGCGGCAGCAGCTTCGTGTTGCCCCCGGCGATCAGCATCGTCTGCAAGCCCAACATGATCACCAGCCCGAACGCCGCCAGCGAGTGGAAGCTCGTGCGGGCGTTGAAGGCCACGATCAGCCCGCGCATGATGATCAGCACGTACACCGCCAGCAGGCCGATGGCGAAGATCAGGCCAAATTCCTCGGTGATCGACGCGAATATGAAGTCGGAGTGATAGAGGGGGATATCCCTGGGCATGCCCATGCCCAGCCCCATGCCGAACAGCCCGCCCGAGCCGATGGCGATCAGCGATTGGATCAGCTGGTAGCCGGTCTCCTGCGGATCGATCCACGGGTTCTGCCAGATGGCGACGCGGTCCTGCACGTAGGGCAGCGCCCGGTAGGCGATCACCGCCGCGCCCGCGCCCATGCCCAGCCCCGCCAGCGATATGAAGGCGTTGGAGGTGGCCACGTAGTACATGAACACGGTGGTCAGGAAGTACAACAGCACCGCGCCCAGGTCCTTCTCCGCCAGCAGCACGCCGCAGCACAGCGCCGCGAACGCGATCGTGGGCACGCACCGGGCGAACCGCGGGCGGTTGGAAAAGCCGCTGGCGAGGCAGAGGATCAATATCGGCTTCATGAACTCGCTGGGCTGCACGGAGATCGGCCCCAGGCCCACCCAGTTGCGCGCGCCGTACTTGTAGATGCCGATCACCGGCGCGAACGGCGAGGCCAGCGCCAGCAGGCACAGCCCCATCAGCAGCGCCGTGGTCTTCTTCCAGTGCCGCCAGCGCCGGATGAACGCCGCGCCCGCGAACATCGCCACGACGCCGCCCAGCGCGTAGACCGCCTGCGTGCGCGGCGTGATGTCGGACTTGGCGATGTCGGAGAGCGTGATCACGCCCACGCTGCACAGAAACAGCACCAGGATCAGGATCGCGCGGTCCACCGGCCAGACGCGGCCCATCAGCCGGGTGATCAGCCACGTGCCCGCCGGCAGCGCCGCCGCCAGCACCAGCGCCTGCGCGTTGACCGTGCCCTTCTGGAACGCGATCAGCAGCATCGCCAGCGCCTGGAACAGCATCACCGCCGACAGCAGCAGCTTCGTATTCGAGCGCATCAGCGCCCGCTTCATGCGATCAAGTTTGTTGTGGCGCATATCTAAAGGTCCTCGTCCACGTCGAAGAAATCGATCGTTTCATTCTCACCATATTCCTCGCCGTACCCCTCGTCATACCCCTCGCCGTACGCCTCCCCGCGGTCGCGGCGGCGGGGCTCGGCGGGCTCGGGGGCCTCGGTCAGCACCAGCAACAGCCGCACCCGGCCGAGGAAGAATTCCGCGCCGTCGGGCAGGGTGAGCGCGCGCGCGGGCCGGCCGTCCCCGTCGCGCATCGGCGCGCCCGCGTGGGTGCGCACGTACAGGCCGTCCTCGGTCAGCTGGAAGTAGGCGTGGCGGCGGCGGACGCTGGAGTGGCGGATGCGGATGTCCGCCCGGCGCGACGTGCCGATCATGCCCTCGCGGATCACCGGGTACTTCATGCCCCGGCGCGCCTTCTCGTCGCCGTCGAGCACCACCAGCTCGCCGCAGATGCCGGTCTGAGGGGACAGGTGGCGCAGCGTGGCGGCGCGGCGGCTGTCCACGAGGGTGATGCGCCAGGCCCGCAGCACGATCAGCACCATCAGCCCCGCGAACACGTAGCGCGCGCCCAGGGCGACGATCTCATACAGATTTTGACTCGTGGCGCATCCCTCCCTTCCGCCGCGTCGGCGAGAATAATAAACCAACATATATTATAGACCCGTCGCGCGCGGCTTGCAAGGCGGCGCGGGCGGCGCTTTGGATCGAAATTGTGACGATATTTGTCTATATTTGACCGAATTGTACCGATTTCACCGCACTTGGCGGGTCGAATGGTGGTATAATGATACTCGGATGAGAAGATCGACGCGCGGATTTTGGCCGCGCTGTATAACCCCGGCGGAAGCTGTCAAGAATTGGAAATACGACGGAAATTGACCGAATCGGCGGGCAAACGCCCGCCCATGGAGGAAGTATGAGAGACACCCAAAAGGCAAAAAAATGCGCGCGGGCGCTGGCGCTCGTGCTGATACTGGCGCTGGCGGCGGCGATCCCCGCGGGCGCGGCGGGCTTCTGGAGCTGGCTGACCGGCGAGGACGAGGCCCAGGAGGCGTCGGCGGACGTCGCCGTCACGCTGCCCCCGGCCGACGCGCTGGACGGTTCCCCGGCGCAGACCCCGGACCCGGATCTGGACACCACTACAGTCCCGACGGCGACGCTCGCCCCCGTGCCGGATGCGGACATCGAGGACGACGGGCTGGTGCGCGTGGCGCTGCTGTCGCTGGGGGAGCCCGCGCAGCTGCACCTGACGCTCGCGGGCGTCTACGCCGTGGACGGCGACCCGGGCTTCCGCTTCGAGCGCGACACCCGGCTGGCGCTCTCGCAGGCGGACGGCAAGGTGTACATGGCCGTGGGCGGCCTGACGCTGAACATGGGCGCGTCGATGACGCTGACGCGGCACAAAGCCGAAGAAGGCGCGGAGAACGGCATCTACATCGACGAATCGGAGAAGGACACGCTGTACGCGGGCGATCTGACCGTGTCCGTCGGCGAGAGCGGCGGGCTGCGGGCGGTGTTGAAGCTGCCGGTGGAGGACTACCTCTACGGCGTGGTGGCCTACGAGATGAGCGACTCGTTTCCGATCGAATCGCTGAAGGCGCAGGCCGTGGCGGCGCGCACCTACGCGCTGCAGCGCAAGCGCCAGTCCGGCGGGCGCGACTACGACGTGGCCGACACCACCGCCGACCAGGTGTACAAGGGCTACAGCGCCGAGTACGCCAACGTGATCGACGCCGTGAACGCCACGCGGGGCGTGGTGGGGCTGTACGAGGGCGACTACGCCGTCTGCTACTACACCGCCAGCAACGGCGGGCAGACGGCCCTGGCCAGCCAGCTCTGGGGCATCGAGAACTGCGACGGCTACCTCGCCATGACCGACGACCCCTACGACCTGGAGAACCCGCGCAGCCTGCAAAATGAATTGACCATTTCGCCGACCTGCGAGGGCAGCGCGGCGCTCAGGGAGATGCTGGAGGCGGCGCTTGCCGAGCCGCTGGCGACGGACGGCTGGGAGGCGAGCGCGTGGAAGCTGGACTCGATCGCGTCCGTCGAGCCGGTGAACCCGCGCTTCGAGGGCAGCAAGCTGTACGACGGCCTGGCGTTCACGGTGAACGTGCAGGTGCTCAAGCCCATCGAGGCGGCCGAGGCGGACGCAACCGAGGAGCCGACCGCCGAGCCGACCGAGGCGCCGACCGCAGAACCTACTGCCGAAGCAACGCCGGAGGCCGCTCCGGAGGCGGACGAGGGTGCCATGCCCACCGCGCCGGACGAGCCGCTGCCCACGCCCACGCCCGTGCCCCGGGAATGGGCGATGGCCGACGCGCCGTATACCGTGGTGCTGGACGTGTTCCGCCAGATCAAGGACGGGCTCTCGCTGGGGCTGAACGGCTCCGACTGCGAGCTGGTGAGCGTCGATACGGCGCTGGACGCGGACGGACAGCCCGCGGCGTTCACGATCGTCATGCGCCGCTTCGGCCACGGCGTGGGCATGAGCCAGCGCGGCGCGCAGTGGATGGCGGGAAGCTACGGCATGAACTGGCAGCAGATCCTGGCGTTCTACTACCCGGGGCTGTCGTTTGAGCGCATCGCCTGGCCGGAGGACATCCTGACCGACCTGGAGGCGCTGCCGGAGGGCGTGGGGGCCGCACGGCCCAAGCCCACGCCGACGCCGACGCCCGCGCCGCTCCCGGCGCTGGAGGCGGGCGAGCGTTACGCCACCGTGACGGCCACGTCGCTGAACCTGCGCCAGCAGCCCACCACCGCGTCGATGGCCCTGGCCCAGCTGGCGAAGGGCCGGCGCGTAATCGTGTGCAGCGAGCCCGACGAGAACGGCTGGGTGAGCGTGCGCACCGCCGAGCTGTCGGGGTATGTGAAGGCGGAGTATTTGGAGTAATAAAGATCGGGGAACGACCTCTTCCGGCACTGCGCGCCACCTGACGCTGGCGCTAGGCTTTCAGCCCCCTGAAGGGGAAGGCTTTTGGAGAGCGATGCCATTGTTCCATCCCCTGAAGGGAAGGCTTTTGGAGAGCGATGCAATGCGGCTATGTCTTCCCCTTTAGGGGAAGGTGGCAGCCCGCAGGGCTGACGGAAGAGGTCGTTTCCCCAAACGGCGAGGATTTGATATGTACAAGCGGCTTCTGCGCCTGGCGGCGCTGGTGTTGCTGGCGGCGATTTTATCGGCGCCGGCCGCCGGTGCGGGCGCGGAGGCCGCTTCTATTGTAGAAGAGGCGGGCGCGGGGGATCTGGCCTTCATCGAGGACAGGCCGCTCGCGCCGGGGGAGCTGGCCGAGGTGGCGCTGGGCGACGACCCGGCGGGGTTCAGCTTCGTCGCGCCGACCGGCAGCGTCTACGATGTCTGGCTGTTCCCGGCGGGGGACGCGCCCGCGACGGCCCGCGCCCAGCTGTGGCGGGGCGACGCGCTGGTGGCGGAGGGCGAGGGGACCCTGCCCGCGCTGCGCCTGCGCCTGAGGGCCGGCACGACCTACGCGCTGCGGCTGACGGGCTCCGGCACGGTCCGGCTGGAGGTGGCGCGCCACGCGTTGAGCAGGTGCTTCGACATGCCCATGCCGCTGGACGCCGCGGGCGACGAGCGCGCCAAGGTGTTCGCCCGGCGTGGGGACGCGCACTGGTATGTGCTGGAGCCGGACGCTTCCGGGCCGCTGGCGCTGATCGGCGCGCCCGCGGAGGCAGACCTTGCGCTGGAGGCGCGGCTGTTCGACGCGGACGGCGCGCTGCTGGGCGCGGCGGACGGCACGCCGGGCGGCGCGTTTCTCGCGCGGCTGGAGGCGGAGGCGGGGAAGCGGTACCTCGTGCGGCTGACCGCCCGCAACGGCGCGACGGGCCTGTACAGCCTGCGCCTTGCGCCGCTCGACGGCGGCGCGCCCGAGAGCCTGCGCCTTTCGCAGCATGACGCGACGCTGGAGGGGCGCTCGGACTGCCGCCTGGAGGCGGCGGTCGCGCCCGCGGGCGCGTCGGCGCTCCTGTACTGGGAGAGCAGCGACCCGTCCGTGGCCTCGGTGGACGGTTCAGGCCGCGTGACGGGGCGGGGCGAGGGCGCGGCCGTCGTCACGGCCCACGCCCCCGGCGGCGCGTCGGACAGCTGCCGGGTGACGGTGCGGCGCGTGCCGGTGGCGGCGGTGAGCCTGCTGTCGCGCCGCCTTTCGATCTGCGTGGGCGACGACGCGGCCATCGAGTGCGACGTGCTGCCCGGCAACGCCACCGACCCGCGGCTGGAGTACGTGGCCGAACCGGAGGGCGTCGTGGAGGTCGACGCGCGGGGCGTGCTGCGCGGCCTGAGGGAGGGCGACTGCACCGTGACGGTGCGCGCGCTGGACGGCGGCTGGGCGGACACGCTGGCCGTGACCGTCGGCCCCGCGCCGAAGCGCTGGCGCGCGCTGCTGGTGGGCGAGCAGAACTACGCCTCCACGGTGGCGGCGGTGCGCACGGGCTCGGTCAACTCCGTGTCCGCGCTGCGCAGCATGCTGGCGGGGCTGAGCTTTCGCGGCGCGCGCTTTCGGACCTCCACGCTGCTGGACGTCTCGCGCGACGGCGTGCTGGCGGGCATCCGCGACGCCTTCGCCGGCGCGAACGACGGCGACGTGTCGCTGTTCTACATCACCTGCCACGGCTGTTACGCCAACGGCATGACCTGCTTCGAGATGTACGACGGCTCGGTGCTGACGGCGGCGGAGCTGGTCGCGGCGCTGCGGGAGGTGCCCGGGGAGATCTTCCTCGTGATCGACTGCTGCGGCAGCGGCGGCGTGATCGGCCGCGCCAGCGACACCGGCGACATCCTCAGGGGCGTGGACGCGGTGTTCGGCGGGCTCGTCGGCCCCGCGGCGGCGGACGGCAGCCGGTTCCGCGTGCTGGCCAGCGCCGCGCTGGAGCAGGATAGCCACCGCATCAGCTTCACCGGCGGCGCGGGCGAGGCCGGCATGGCGACGGTGTTCGCCCGGGCGCTGTGCGAGGCCGGCGGCTGGAACCTGGAGCGCTCCGCCCGCAGCCCCATGCGCGCCGACGTGGACTACGACGGCGCAGTGACGCTGAACGAGCTGTACCTCTACACCGCGCGGCGCGTGACGTGGTATTTGAACCTCGCCGCCCCCGACGGACAGTATGCCCAGAGCGTGCAGGTCTGGCCGGAGGGCCTCGCCGAGCCGGTGTTCGAGCGGACGAAGTGAGGCAAAAGACGGAGTATGGAGCGCTGCCCGGGCCAATTTCTCGGAGTTAGCAAAAAAATAACATTCAAATCACAGAATTAATTTGATTCTTCCCGGCGCATGGGGTATAATGATAAAGCTGTGTGCCGGGGTATCTATGCAATTTTGCCGGAATTGCGGGATGCGAAGGCCGGGCGCAGCCAGTGACAAACGGGATGAACCGGAAGGTTGCGGCGCGAATGCGCGGCGGGCCGGGAACGGCTCAAGGCGCGGCCGGGAATTTCCGGGGACCATGTCCGACAATCGGACGACGGAGCTCATGCCCGTCGTGGCGGCAGTCGTGAGGCGCGACTGCCGGAAAAAAACAATAGAACACGCCCGGCAGCGTGTGCATGAGTTCAACAGGAGGAGAAAACATGGCAAACCAGAAGATCCGCATCAAGCTCAAGGCCTATGAGCATTCCATCATCGACCAGAGCGCAGCGCGCATCGTCGACACGGCCAAGCGCACCGGTTCCCGCGTGTCGGGCCCGATCCCGCTGCCGACCGAGAAGGAGATCGTGACGATCCTGCGTTCCCCCCACAAGCACAAGGATTCCCGCGAGCAGTTCGAGATGAGGACGCACAAGCGCCTGATCGACATCCTGCGGCCCACTCCCCAGACGGTGGACGCCCTGACCAAGCTGGACCTGCCGGCGGGCGTTGAGATCGAGATCAAGCTGTAAGGAACCAAGGCGGACGGACGCGCTCTCCCGAAGCATCCTGCGTAGCGGCGGGACGATCGTCCGGATGAAGCCCGAAGGCCGAACGGCTTATCGAAAGGGGTTCGAGAAGCCCCGAGCAAACTGCGAAGCGGTTTGTATAATAAGTAGAGAGGTGTAACAATGAAAAAGGCAATTCTCGGCAAGAAGATCGGCATGACCCAGATTTTCGTATCTGACGGTCGCCTGGTGCCGGTCACCGTCGTGGAAGCGGGCCCCTGCACTGTCACGCAGGTCAAGACCGCGAAGACCGACGGCTACGAAGCGGTACAGGTCGGTTTCGACGAGCTCAGCGAACAGCGGGCCAAGAAACTGCTCAACAAGCCCGAGCAAGGTCACTTCGCCAAGGCCGGCGTCAAGCCCGCCCGGCACCTGCGCGAGTTCCGCTTTGAGGACATCAGCGGCTACAGCGTGGGCGACACCATCAAGTGCGACGTGTTCGCCGAAGGCGACAAGATCGACGTGGTGGGCACCAGCAAGGGCCACGGCTACAGCGGCGTCATCCAGCGCTGGAACCAGCACACCGGCCCCATGGCGCACGGTTCCAAGTACCATCGCGGCGTGGGCTCCATGGGCGCCAACTCTGACCCGTCCCGCGTGTTCAAGAACAAGCACATGCCCGGCCAGTACGGCGGCGACCGCGTGACCGTTCAGAACCTCGAGGTCGTCAAGGTGGACGCCGAGCGCAACCTGCTCATGATCAAGGGCGCGATCCCCGGCGCGAACGGCAGCCTGGTGATGGTCCGCGACGCGGTCAAGGGTTGATAGGAGGACGCAAACATGGCAAACGTGAAAGTATACAACATGCAGGGCGCCGCGGTCGGTGAGATCGCTCTCTCCGACGAGGTTTTCGGCGTCGAGCCGCACATCAGTGCGATGCACGCCGTGGTGCGCGCCTATATGAACGCGCAGCGCCAGGGCACCCAGTCCGCCCTCACCCGCACCGAGGTGCGCGGCGGCGGCCGGAAGATCTACCGCCAGAAGGGCACCGGCAACGCGCGCCATCACGGCCGCAGGGCCCCGCAGTTCACCCACGGCGGCGTGGTGTTCGCTCCCAAGCCCCGCGACTATCGCATCAGCGTGCCGCGCAAGGTGCGCCGGCTGGCGATGAAGAGCGCTCTGTCGAGCAAGGCGGCCGGGCAGGAGATCGTGGTGGTGGACAACATCGCCCTGACCGAGGCCGAGGCCAAGACCAAGAACATCGTCAAGATGCTCAAGGCGCTGGGCGCGGACAAGAAGGCGCTGATCGTGACCAAGGACGCCGAGCCCATGGTCGTTCGCGCCGCGAACAACATCCAGGGCGTCAAGACCACCTTCGTGGGCAGCCTGAACGTGGTCGACATCCTGAACTGCGACAAGTTCATCATTTCCCAGGACGCCGTGAAGCTGGTTGAGGAGGTGTACGCGGAATGAAGACCCCCTATGACATCATCATCAAGCCGGTTCTGACCGAGAAGTCCTACGCCGACATGGCCGACAAGAAGTTCACCTTCCAGGTGGCCGTGAGCGCGAACAAGACCCAGATCAAGCAGGCCATCGAGAGCATCTTCGAAGGCGTGAAGGTGGACTCCGTGAACACCATGCGCACGATCGGCAAGATCAAGCGCCAGGGCCGCACCCAGGGCCGCACCCCCGAGATCAAGAAGGCCATCGTCACCCTGAAGCCGGATTCCAAGCCGATTCCGTTCTTCGAGGGCATGGCTGAGGAGGAATAAGAGGCAACGACCTCTTCCGTCACCGGCTTCGCCGGCGACACCTTCCCCGATAGCGTCCGGCGGAGCCGGACTGAGGGCGCAAGCGCAGGGTGCAACCCAAGACGCGCCCGAAACCCACGCTTGCCGACAGGCAGTAGCGTGGGGCGATGGAAGGGGAAGGCAGGGTTGAGGGGGAACCCCTTTGAAGCCGGGCTCCGGCTTCCACAATGGTAAGGCCCGCCGAAAAAGGGCCAAAGAAAGAAAGGGAGAAATGAGACAATGGCAATTCGAATGTACAAGCCGACTTCGCCCGCACGGCGCTTCATGTCGGTCCTGACCTTCGAGGAGGTCACCAAGAAGTCGCCCGAGCGCTCTCTGGTCACCGACCTGCGCCACAGGGCCGGTCGCAACAACCAGGGCAAGATCACCGTCCGCCATCAGGGCGGCGGCGCGCGTCGCAAGTATCGCATCATCGACTTCAAGCGCCAGAAGGACGGCATCCCCGCCACCGTGAAGGCGATCGAGTACGATCCCAACCGCACCTGCTTCATCGCCCTGCTGGTGTACGCCGACGGCGAGAAGCGCTACATCCTGGCGCCCCTGGGCCTGAAGGTGGGCGACACCGTGATGAGCGGCCCGAACGCCGACATCAAGCCCGGCAACAGCCTGCCGATCGCCAACATCCCGCTGGGCACCCTGGTGCACAACATCGAGATCAAGGTCGGCCGCGGCGGCCAGATGGTCCGCTCCGCCGGCACCGCCGCCCAGGTGATGGCGAAGGAGGGCGATTTCGCCCAGATCCGCCTGCCCTCCGGCGAGGTTCGCAAGGTGAGCATGAACGCCCGCGCGACCGTGGGCCAGGTGGGCAACACCGACCACAGCAACGTTCGCATCGGCAAGGCCGGCCGCAAGCGCCACATGGGCGTCCGTCCCACCGTCCGCGGCGTGGTCATGAACCCGGTGGACCACCCGCACGGCGGCGGCGAAGGCCGCTCCCCGGTGGGCATGCCCGCCCCGATGTCTCCGTGGGGCAAGAAGACGCAGGGCGTCAAGACCCGCAAGCATCGCAAGTATTCGGACAAGCTGATCATCAGCCGTCCCAAGAAGAACAAGTAAGGCCTGAAAGGAGGCAAACCAAATGAGCAGATCTGTCAAAAAGGGTCCCTTCATTCAGCCCGCGCTGCTCAAGCGCGTGCAGGAAATGAACGCCAGCGGCGACAAGAAGGTTCTGAAGACCTGGTCCCGCTCCTCCACGATCTTCCCGGATTTCATCGGGCACACGGTTGCCGTCCATGACGGCCGCAAGCATGTTCCGGTGTATGTCACCGAGGATATGGTCGGACACAAGTTCGGCGAGTTCGCCCCCACCCGTACCTTCAGGGGCCACGCCGGTGAAAAAGCGTCGTCCCGCAAGTAACGGAAGGAGAGAAATAGTATGGCAACTCGTGTTAAAGAGAAGGCCGCGGCGCGCCAGGCCAATGCCGACAAGCGCCCGCGCGCGACTGCCAAGTTCGTCCGCGTTGCTCCCCGCAAGGTGAAGATCGTTGTGGATCTGATCCGCGGCAAGCAGGTTGACGACGCGCTGGCAATCCTCATGTATACGCCCAAGAGCGCCGCGCCGGTGGTTGAGAAGCTGCTGAACAGCGCGATCGCGAACGCCGAGTTCAAGGAGCTGGATCGCTCCAGCCTGTACGTGGCGGAGGTCTACGCGAACCAGGGCCCGACCCTGAAGCGCTACTGGGCGCGTTCCCACGGCCGTGCCGATATGATCAAGAAGCACACCAGCCACATCACGATCGTGCTCGACCAGAAGTGAGGGAGGATATAAAATGGGACAGAAAGTTAATCCCCACGGCGCCCGCGTCGGTGTCATCCTGGACTGGAGCACCAAGTGGTACGCAGGGAAGAAGGATTTTTCCAACAACCTGATTGAAGACTACAACCTTCGCAAGATGCTGAAGGAAAAGCTGAACACCGCCGGCATTTCCCGCATCGACATCCAGCGCGCCGGCGCGAAGCTGCACGTCTCCGTGTACACCGCCAAGCCCGGCATCGTGATCGGCAAGGGCGGCGCCGGCGTCGAGGCCCTGAAGAAGGAGCTCGAGCAGTTCACCGGCCGCCAGGTGGCCCTGGACATCATGGAGATCAAGAACCCCGATTGCGACGCGACCCTGGTCGCCGAGAACATCGCCCAGCAGCTGGAGAAGCGCATCTCCTTCCGCCGCGCGATGAAGCAGTCCATCTCCCGCTCGATGAAGGCCGGCGCGAAGGGCATCAAGACCACCGTCTCCGGTCGTCTGGGCGGCGCGGACATCGCCCGCTCCGAGGGCTATCACGAGGGCTCCATCCCGCTGCAGACGCTGCGCGCAAACATCGACTATGGCTTCTGCGAGGCCAGGACGACCTACGGCCGCATCGGCGTCAAGGTGTGGATCTACAAGGGCCAGGTCCTGCCGCAGAACGGCAAGAAGGTGCTCGCCGGTTACACCGACATCAAGAGCCCGTTCGCCGGTCGCGGTGATCGCCGTCGCGGCGACAGG
The DNA here is from genome assembly GCA_902773515.1 of uncultured Eubacteriales bacterium. Taxonomy (GTDB): domain Bacteria; phylum Bacillota; class Clostridia; order Christensenellales; family Aristaeellaceae; genus UBA2862. The sequence continues at coordinate 36,060 of CACYET010000007.1, forward strand.
AACGATCGCGGCCCGCGCGGCGAGCGCAGGGAGCGCGGCGAGCGCACTGAGCGCAAGGAAGGAGGCAACTAAGCTATGCTGATGCCGAAGAGAGTCAAGCACCGCAAGCAGCAGCGCGGTCGCATGAAGGGCAAGGCCCAGCGCGGCAATTTCCTCGCCTACGGCGACTACGGTCTCGTGGCGACCCAGCCCGGCTGGGTGACCTCCAACCAGATTGAGGCTGCCCGTCAGGCCATGACCCGTCGCACCAAGCGCGGCGGCCAGGTCTGGATCAAGATTTTCCCCGACAAGCCCATCACCGCCAAGCCGGCCGAGACCCGAATGGGTTCCGGCAAGGGCGCTCCCGAGTACTGGGTGAGCGTCGTCAAGCCCGGCCGCGTGCTGTTTGAGATGGGCGGCATCCCCGAGGAGCTGGCCCGCGAGGCCCTGCGCCTGGCGGCCCACAAACTTCCGATCACCACCAAGTTCATCAAGCGCGAGGCGGTCAAGGAAGAGGCCAATACTGAGATAGGTGGTGAAGAGCAGTGAAAACCAAGGACGAACTGAAGGCCCTCCAGGCCAAGACCATGGCTGAGCTCGACACCGATCTGAAGGACAAGAAGAGCGAGCTGTTCAACCTGCGCTTCCAGCTGGCGACCGGTCAGCTGCAGAACACCGCGGCCATCCGCGACTGCAAGAAGAGCATCGCGCGGGTCAAGACCGTCATCCGTCAGCGCGAGCTGGCCGGGAAGGCGTAACGCGAAAGGAGGCAACTGAAAATGGCTGAAACCAGAGGCATGCGCAAGACTCGTATCGGCGTGGTTGTTTCCGACAAGATGGACAAGACCATCGTCGTCGCGATTCGCACCCGCGTCAAGCATCCGCTGTACGGCAAGATCATGAACCGTACCAGCAAGATCAAGGCCCACGACGAAGAGAACCAGTGCGGCATCGGCGATACCGTGAAGATCATGGAGACCCGCCCGCTGTCCAAGGAAAAGCACTGGCGTCTGGTCGAGATCATCGAAAAGGCGAAGTAAGCCGCTTAACCGAAAGCAAGGAGGAAGAAAACAATGATTCAGCCTCAAACTCGTTTGAAGGTAGCCGATAACAGCGGCGCTAAGGAAATCATGTGCTTCCGCGTGCTGGGCGGCTCTTTCCGCCGCACCGGCAGCGTGGGCGACGTGATCGTCGCTTCCGTGAAGTCCGCCACTCCCGGCGGCGCCGTGAAGAAGGGCGAGGTCGTGAAGGCCGTTATCGTCCGCACGCGCAAGCAGTATCGTCGTCCCGACGGCACCTACATCCGCTTCGACGACAATGCCGCCGTCATCATCAACGAACAGAAGCAGCCCAGGGGCACCCGCATCTTTGGGCCCGTGGCTCGAGAGCTGCGCGAAAAGGATTATATGAAGATCGTTTCGCTGGCGCCCGAAGTGCTTTAATGGAGGTGCAACCATGGCAGTTAAGCTCAAGGTAAAGGTCGGCGATACCGTCAAGGTGATCTCCGGCGAGGACAAGAACAAGAAGGACAACACTGGCAAGGTTCAGAAGGTCTTTCCGGAAACGGGCCGCATCATCGTCGAAGGCATCAACATGGTGAAGAAGCACCAGAAGCCCCGTGGACAGGGCATGCCCGGCGGCATCATCGAGAAGGAAGCGCCCATCAGCGCCTCCAACGTGATGGTCATCTGCCCCAAGTGCGGCAAGCCCACCCGTATCGGCCATGTGTTTATCGAAGGCGAGGGCAAGCAGTCCCGCCGCAAGCGCCGCGTGTGCAAGCAGTGCAAAGCGGTGTTTGACAACTGATGTTAAGGGAGGATTAGCACAGTGGCTAGATTAAAGGATAAGTACCGCGCGGAGGTTGTGCCGGCGCTGAAGCAGCGCTTTGAGTACAAGAACGTGATGGAGATTCCGCGCCTGGAGAAGATCGTTATCAACATGGGCCTGGGCGATTGCAAGGACAACGCCAAGGCGCTGGAACTGGCCGTCGAGGAGTTGACGACCATCGCCGGCCAGAAGCCCCTGGTGACCAAGGCGAAGAAGTCCATCGCGAACTTCAAGCTGCGCGCCGGCATGAACGTGGGCGCGAAGGTGACCCTGCGCGGCGACCGCATGTATGAGTTTGCCGACAAGCTCGTCAGCATCGTGCTTCCCCGCGTGCGCGACTTCCGCGGCGTGTCCGCCAAGGCCTTTGACGGCCGCGGCAACTACAGCCTGGGCGTTCGCGAGCAGCTGATTTTCCCCGAGATCGAGTACGACAAGGTTGAAAAGATCCGCGGCATGGAGATGATCTTCGTCACCACCGCCAAGACCGACGAGGAAGCCAAGGAACTGCTCCGCCTGCTGGGCATGCCGTTCCAGGCCTGATTGAAGGAGGAAATTCAACGTGGCTAAGACAAGCATGAAGGTCAAGCAGGCGCGCCCCGCCAAGTTCTCTACCCGCGCCTACACCCGCTGCCGCATCTGCGGCCGCCCGCACTCCGTGCTGCGCAAGTACGGCGTGTGCCGCATCTGCTTCCGTGAGCTGGCCTACGCGGGCCAGATCCCGGGCGTTCGCAAGGCCAGCTGGTAATCCGGCAGTAATAGGAGGTAACAAAATGGCTGTTATTAATGATCCCATCGCGGATATGCTCACCAGAATCCGCAATGGCCTGATTGCCAGACACGACAGCGTAACGATGCCCGCTTCCAATATGAAGAAGGCGATCGCGAAGATCCTGCTGGACGAAGGCTACATCAAGTCTGTTGACTATATCGACGACGGCATCCAGGGCCAGATCAAGCTCACCCTGAAGTACATGCAGGGCAAGGAATCCGTCATCAAGGGCCTCAAGCGCATTTCCAAGCCGGGACTGCGCGTCTACGCCAGGAACGACGAGATCCCGAAGGTCCTGGGCGGCCTGGGAATCGCCATCGTTTCCACGTCCAAGGGCGTGATGACCGACAAGGAAGCGCGCAACGCGGGCGTCGGCGGCGAAGTTCTGGCCTATATCTGGTAATGAAGTTGGAGGTGCACTAGAATGAGTCGAATCGGTAAACTTCCGATTCAGGTTCCCGCCGGCGTGACCGTGACCATCGCGGACGACAACACCGTGACCGTCAAGGGCCCCAAGGGAGAGCTGAGTCAGAAAGTTAACAAGGATATCAAGGTCGAACAGGTCGGCGCCGAAGTGCTCGTGAGCCGCCCGTCCGACAGCAAGCCCCACCGCTCGATGCATGGTTTGTACCGGTCCCTGATCAACAACATGGTTGTTGGCGTCACGCAGGGATTCGAGAAGAAGCTGCATATCGAGGGCGTTGGCTGGAGAATCGCCGAGTGGAACAAGAACCAGCTGACGATCTCGGTCGGCTATTCGCATCCCGTGATCGTTGACGCGCCCGCCGGGATCGAGTTCGACGTTGACAAGAGCAACGTGAACTTCTCCGTCAAGGGCATTGACAAGCAGCTGGTCGGCGCCATCGCGGCCGACATCCGCGCCATCCGCAAGCCGGAGCCGTACCACGGCAAGGGCATCCGCTATGAGGGCGAGTATGTCCGTCACAAGGAAGGCAAAGCCGGTAAGAAGTAATGAGGGAGGGTACCGCAAATGTTTAATAAGCGTGATCGCAATGAGGTTCGCAAGATCCGCCATGAGCGCGTTCGCAAAAAGATCAGCGGGACGCCCGAACGTCCCCGGCTGTGCGTTTTCCGCAGCAACAAGCACATCTACGCCCAGATCATTGACGATGTGGCGGGCAACACCCTGGTCGCAGCCAGCACGGTAGAGAAGGAAATCGCCGCGCAGCTGAACGATTGCGACAAGAAGGGCGAAGCCAAGATCGTCGGCAAGGTCGTGGCGGAGCGCGCCGTGAAGGCAGGGATCAAGGAAGTGGTCTTTGATCGCGGCGGCTATATCTACACCGGTCGCGTGGCCGAGCTTGCAGCCGGCGCCCGCGAAGGCGGTCTGGACTTCTAAGCAGGAGGGACAACGCAATGCAGCGCAGAGAAGAAGATAACAGATATGTGGAAAAGCTGGTTGCCGTCAACCGCGTTTCCAAGACCGTCAAGGGCGGCCGCAACATGCGGTTCTCGGCCCTGATGGTGGTCGGCGATACGGAAAACCCCGGCTCCGTCGGCTGCGGCATGGGCAAGGCGGTTGAAATCCCCGAGGCCATCCGCAAGGGCCTGGAGGAAGCCAAGAAGTCCATGGTGACCATCCCGCTGAACGGCACGACCATCCCCCACGAGGTGACGGGCGTGTTCGGCACCGGCAGGGTGAAGATGCTCCCCGCTCCGGAAGGTACCGGCGTGATCGCCGGCGGCCCGGTGCGCGCGGTCCTGGAAGCCGCCGGCATCAAGGACATCGTGACCAAGAGCATCGGCTCCAACAACAAGATCAACATGGTTCGCGCCACCCTGGCGGGGCT
>CACYET010000007.1:40500-48557 GCA_902773515.1 uncultured Eubacteriales bacterium
ACAACGATATGAAGCTTAAGATTACGCAGACCAAGTCCACCATCGCTTGCCTGAAGGACCAGATCGCCACCATCCAGGCGCTGGGCCTGCACCACATCGGCCACACGGTCGTGAAGGAAGACAACCCCGCCGTGCGCGGCATGATCTTCAAGGTCAAGCACATGGTCAAGGTCGAAGAAGTAGCAGAATAAGGAGGTCAGAACACCATGAAACTCCATGATCTCAAACCCGCCGTGGGCGCAACCACGGCTCCCAAGCGCCTCGGGCGCGGCACGGGTTCCGGTCTGGGCAAGACCTCCGGCAAAGGACACAAGGGCGCGAAGGCGCGCTCCGGCGGCGGCAAGCGGCCCGGCTTCGAGGGCGGCCAGATGCCCCTGACCATGCGCCTGCCCAAGCGTGGCTTCACCAACAAGTGGCGCGTGGAGTATGCGACCGTGAACGTCGATCGCCTGAACATCTTTGAGGACGGCGAAGTCGTTTCCCCCGTCGAGCTGATCCAGGCCGGCATCCTGAAGAACGTTCAGGACGGCGTGAAGATCCTCGGCAACGGCGAGATCACCAAGAAGCTGACCGTGCAGGCCAACAAGTTCACTGCCACGGCGAAGGAGAAGATCGAGGCGGCAGGCGGGAAAGTCGAGGTGTTCTGATATGCTTGAGACATTGAAGAACGCCTGGAAGATCCAGGACCTGCGCAAGAAGATCCTGTACACCCTGGGCATGCTGCTGATCTACCGGCTGCTGTGCTACGTGCCGACTCCCGGCGTCAACACCAGCCTGATCGCCTCCGCCCTGGAGAAGTACAGCCTGCTGGGCTTCATCAACTCGATGACCGGCTCGGATCTTTCCAACTACACCATCATGGCGATGGGCATCACCCCGTACATCAACGCGAGCATCATCATGCAGCTGCTGTGCGTGGCGATCCCGAAGCTGGAGGAGCTGCAGAAGGAAGGCGAGGAAGGCCGCAAGAAGATCGCCCAGATCACCCGCTATGTGACCGTGGGCCTGGGCTTCGTGCAGGCCATCGCGCTGACCATCGGCCTCCACGCCAACGCCACCAACGGCTTCCTGGGCCTGATCACAATCGGCTTCTGCCTGGCGGCGGGCACCGCGATCGCCATGTGGATGGGCGAGCGCATCACGGAGAACGGCATCGGCAACGGCATCAGCCTTCTGATCTTCGCCGGCATCATCTCCAACCTGGCGCGCAGCGTCGGCACCAACATCGTCAACATCTTCAGCCACCCCGAAGCCGTGAACATCTCCGGCGTCGTGGCCTCGCTGATCGTGTTTATCATCCTGGTCGTGGGCATCGTGCTGGTGGACCTGGCCGAGCGCCGCATCCGCATCCAGTATGCCAAGCGCATGGTGGGCCGCAGGATGTACGGCGGCCAGAGCACCCACATCCCGCTGAAGCTGAACGCCTCCGGCGTGCTGCCGCTGATCTTCGCCAACGCGATCATGCAGTTCCCGGCCACCATCCTGGCGTTCTTCCCGAACTCCGCCGCGAACCAGTGGTGGACCGCGCACGTGTCTTCCACGCACGCGCTCTACCAGGTCATCTTCGCGCTGATGATCTTCGGCTTCACGTTCTTCTATTCTGAGATTTCCTTCAATCCCGTTGAGATTGCCAAGAACATCCAGAATAACGGCGGCATGATCCCCGGCATTCGCCAGGGCAAGCCCACCAGCGACTACATCAAGAAGATCACCCATCGCATCACGATGTTCGGCGCCATCTACCTGGCGGTGCTGGCTGTGATCCCGATGATCATCTACTCAATCGTCGGCGTCAGCCTGCCGTTCGCGGCGTCCTCCCTGCTGATCGCGGTTTCCGTCGCCATGGAGACCATGCGTGAGCTCGAGAGCCAGATGCTGATGCGCCACTACAAGGGATTCTTGAACTGATCCCCGGAGGAAACCGTATGAAGCTGATCTTTTTGGGCCCCCCCGGAGCCGGCAAGGGCACACAGGCGGCAGGAGTGAGCGCGCACCTGGGCGTGCCGCACATCTCCACGGGCGATATGTTCCGCTCCGCCATCCAAAACAAGACCCCGATGGGTATCGAAGCCAAGAAGTATCTGGACGCGGGCGAGCTGGTTCCCGACAGCGTGACCATCGCGATGGTGAAGGAACGCCTGAGCATGGACGACGCCAGGAACGGCTACCTGCTGGATGGTTTTCCCCGCACGGTCGATCAGGCCATTGCGCTGGATGAGATCAGCGCGCCTGACGCCGTGGTGGATATCGACGTTCCCGATGAGCGGCTTTTGAGCCGCCTCACCGGGCGTCGGGTATGTGGAAAGTGCCAGGGCACGTTCCACGTCTCCAAGCTCGCGGATGAGCACACCTGCCCCGTTTGCGGCGGCGAGCTCTACCAGCGCAACGACGACAAGGCCGAAACGATCGCCACCCGGCTGAAGGCCTATCATGACCAGACCGAGCCGCTGATCGGCTATTACAAGGGCCTGGGCAAGCTGCGTCGCGTGAACGGAGACAGTCAACTGGAGGATGTGTTCAAGGCCATCCTCGCATCGCTGGAGTGACGCATGATCACGATCAAGAACGAATCACAGATAGAAAAGATGCGCAAGGCGGGCGCGCTGCTACACGACGTGCTGGAAAAGCTGCGCGGGGAGATCGAACCCGGCGTGACGACGCTGCATCTGGACCACGTGGCCGAAAGGCTGATCCGCGAGGGGGGCGGTATCCCGTCCTCCAAGGGATACGAGGGGTTTCCGTATTCGATCTGTGCTTCTGTGGATGATCAGGTGGTCCACGGCTTCCCCAACAAGGAAAAGCTGCGCAAGGGGCAGCTGCTCAGCGTCGACTGTACCTGCCTTTTGGACGGCTGGCAGTCGGACAGCGCCTTTTCCGTGGTGGTGGGCGGCGGCAACGACAAGAACCAACAGCTGGTGGATGTCACCGAGAGGTGCTTCTGGCTGGGGGCGAAGCAGGCGGTGGCCGGCAATCACCTGGGTGATATCGGCTTCGCCGTGCAGAGCTGCGCGGAATCCCACGGCTACGGCGTGATCCGGGACCTCTGCGGTCACGGCATCGGCGTCGATATGCACGAGGACCCCAACGTGCCCAACTACGGACGGCCCCATCGGGGCGTGACGCTGCAGCCGGGCATGACCATCACCATCGAGCCGATGATCTCCATGGGCACCTGGAAGGTGTGGCAGGAGGACAACGGCTGGACCATTGTCACGCGGGACGGCAGCCCCTGCTCCCACTACGAGCACACGCTGCTGATCACCGACGGGGAACCCGAACTCCTGTCCTGGCCCGGCATGAAGGTGTCCGAGGCCTTTCGGGAGGGAATGGAATGAACAGGTTGCCGGTTGAACTGGGCAGCATCGTCATTTCAAAGGCGGGACGCGACCGGGGCAGGCGCTTTCTGGTCGTGGCGGAAGTGGACGACGATTTCGTGATGGTTGCCAACGGCGCCTTGCGGAAGATGGATCGCCAGAAGAAGAAGCGCCGCAAGCACCTGAAGCTCACGGGCGAGGTGGTGCAGGCGGCGAGGCAGCGGCTGGCCGAGGGCAAGCCGATCGAGGATCATGAATTGCGCGACTGGTTGAGCGAGGAGGAGGAATAGCTTGTCCAAGTCTGATGTTATCGAAGTTGAGGGCGTTGTCACGGAGTCCTTCCCCAACGCCATGTTTGAAGTCCAGCTGCCCAACGGGCACAAGATACTGGCGCACGTATCCGGCAAGATGCGCATGAACTACATCCGCATCTACCCCGGCGACAAGGTTACGATCGAGCTCTCGCCCTATGATCTCACCCGCGGGCGGATCACCTGGCGCTCCAAGAGCTGATCCACACATTTCCTGTCAGATCGTTTCAGCCGCACGGTTGAACGGCTGGCGCGATCCGATGAAGATAGGAGGTAATGTCGACATGAAAGTGAGACCTTCCGTTAAGCCCATCTGCGAAAAGTGCAAGGTCATCAAGCGCAAGGGCCGCGTCATGATCATTTGCGAGAACCCGAAGCACAAGCAGAAGCAGGGTTGATCGAAACCGAAAACGGCGGGGGAGCGAAAGCTCCCCCGCCGTTTGTCAGAAGGACAGATTGCCGCGTCGCTGCGCTCCTGCCATTGACGTCTTCCGATGAAGCATCACGGGGCGTCATTGCGAGGAGACCCGAAGGGTCGACGTGGCAATCCGGTTTTCTAAAAAGACTCTTGACTCGAACACGGTGTCGCAGTTTATACTGTCAGCGACGGGGAAGGGGGCGGACTTCGTGGAGGAGTGGATGACGGTCGTCGAGGTGTCGCGGGCGTACGGCGTGTCGGCGCGGATGCTGCGCCACTATGAAAAGCTCGGCCTGATCGGGAGCGGCCGCCGGGAGGGCTACGCCTATCGCGTGTACGGCCCGCGGGACGTGGAGCGCCTGCGGCAGGTCCTGACGCTGAGGAAGCTGCGCCTGTCGCTGAAGGAGATCGGGGAGATTTTATCGGACCCCGGCCCGGCGGCCGCCGTGCGCGTGCTGGAGAGGAACCTCGCCCAGATGGACGAGGAGCTCCGGGCGCTGAGCGCGGTGCGCGACGTGATCGCCGAATTCCTGGGCGCGCTGAGGCAGCGGCCCGCGCTGCCGGATGGCGCTGCGCTGCCCGCTGGAGAGGCGCTCTCTGCGGGAGAGGCGCTCTCCGCGGGAGAGGCGCTCCTGCGGGACGACCGGCTGATGGCCCTGGCGGAAGCCCTCTCGCCCTCGTCGACACTGATACAGGAGGAGAGGCGAAACATCATGGAGCGACTGGAACAGGCGGACGCGACCCGCAGGGCCATGGAGGATGTGCGCATCGTGTACCTGCCGGCGAGCGACGTCGCCGCGGCGCATGTCGTGGGCGACGACCCGGAGGATCGCGCGGGCCGCATGATCGCAGACTTCGTGCGCGGGGAGCGGCTCTGGGAGAAACACCCGGGCCTTCGGCTGTACGGCTTCAACCACCCCAGCCCCGTGGACGAGTCGGGCTGGCATGGCTACGAATTCTGGGTGACGCTGCCGGACGGCATGGAGGCGCCGCCGCCGCTTGCGAAGAAGCGGTTTGACGGGGGAATGTACGCTGCGCACATGATCCAGATGGGCAATTTCCACGAGTGGGAGTGGCTGGACGACTGGGTGAGGAACAGCGACGAGTATGAGTACAACGGCAGCGGCGACCCCGAGACGATGTTCGGGGCGCTGGAGGAACACCTGAACTACCACGACCTGATCCGCAATGCCGCCGACGGCGAGCCGCGCATCGCGCAGCTGGACCTGCTGATCCCGGTGCGGCGCAGGGAGGGGAAGTAGAAGGAATCAGGGACAAGGGATAAGATCCTTAACGCTTCGCTAGGCCTACGGCAACTGCTTCGCTCAGGATGACAGGTTGGCGGAAGCCACGTTGTTGTCATCCTGGGCGAAGCAGTTGCCGCAGGCAATGCGAAGCGAAGGATCTTTTCACCTTATTTGAATCAACCGTGCCGGGGAGAGCACTGCAATGACGCCCTCCCTGCATTTTTATTCCAAAACACAAGAAATAACGGAAATGAACGCAAGATTTAACATTAGATGCATAAAAGATGTAAGATGCGTTCGGCAGAATGTGGTATAATCTTTTAGTCTGACGGAATTTCGGAGCGGCTGACGGGCCGCGAAGCCGGGAAAAAACAGCGGTTTTGACCGGGCGAAAGGGCTCGTTTTCCGGGATTCCTTCACATATCTCAGGGCTTGCGCGTGTCGCCAGACGCCAAACCCAGGCGAGAGCCCCATCCGGGGTTCCCGGTCCCGCTTGCAGAGGCGGGGCTGATGCTGCCCAATCTATGTACGGGCAATATCGCCGATTTCAAGCAAAGCATAGAACATTTTTGGAGGTGCAAACAACACATGGCACGAATTGCTGGTGTCGACCTTCCCAGGGAGAAGCGAATCGAGATCGCCCTGACGTACATCTACGGCATTGGCCGCAACATCGCGGACGATATCATCGAGGCCACCGGTGTGAACCCGGACACCCGGGTGAAGGACCTGACCGAAGAGGATATCGGCAAGCTGCGCGACTACATTGACCACAACGTCAAGGTAGAGGGCGACCTGCGTCGCGAAGTTTCCATGAACATCAAGCGCCTGATGGAGATCGGCTGCTATCGCGGCCTGCGGCATCGTCGCGGTCTCCCCGTGCGCGGCCAGAATACCAAGCAGAATGCGCGTACCCGCAAGGGCCCGAAGAAGCAGGCTGCCGGTAAGAAGAAGAAGTAATCCAAGTTTGATCTGATATTGGAGGAATTAACGCTATGGCAAAGCCGAAGCTGAAAAGGGTTACCCGCAAGCGCCGCGAGAAGAAGCTCGTGGAGCGTGGCGCGGCCCATATTCGCTCTTCTTTCAACAATACGATCGTGACGATCACGGATACCGCCGGCAACGCGCTGAGCTGGGCTTCCGCTGGCGGACTGGGTTTCCGCGGCAGCAAGAAGTCCACGCCCTTCGCCGCGCAGAGCGCCGCCGAGACCGCCGCGAAGGCCGCCATGGAGTATGGCCTGAAGACCGTCGAGGTCTATGTCAAGGGCCCCGGCTCCGGGCGCGAGGCTGCCATCCGTTCGCTGCAGGCCGCGGGTCTGGAAGTGAACATGATCAAGGACGTGACGCCCATCCCGCACAACGGGTGCCGCCCGCCCAAGCGCAGAAGAGTATAATTGAGAGGAGAAACCGAACATGGCCAAGAATACACAGCCCGTTCTGAAAAGATGCAAGGCGCTGGGTCTGTCTCCTGCGGTGCTTGGTTACTCCAAGGAGACCAATCGCAATCCCAAGCCCCAGATGCGCCGCAAGCAGTCTGAATATGGCAAGCAGCTGATGGAAAAGCAGAAGGTCAAGTTCATCTATGGCGTTCTGGAAAAGCAGTTCCATCATTACTATGAGATGGCCGAGCGCAAGCGCGGCATCACCGGCGAGATCCTGCTCCAGTACCTGGAGCGCCGCCTGGACAACGTCGTGTTCCGCATGGGCTTCGCCGCCACCCGCCGCGAGGCGCGCCAGCTGGTGAACCACGGACACTTCACCGTCAACGGCAAGCGCTGCAACATCCCCTCCGCCATGGTCAAGCCCGGCGACGTGATCGCCGTGTGCCAGAAGAGCCAGGCGTCCGTGAAGTTCAAGACCCTGCTGGAGGAGTACGGCAAGAAGTCCGTGCCCCAGTGGATCGAGAAGGCCCCGGAGGCGTTCGAGGGCAAGATCGCCGCGCTGCCCAGCCGCGAAGACATTGACTATGAGGTTTCCGAGAACCTGATCGTCGAGCTGTACTCCCGCTAATAGCTGTTGATAGACAGACGTTGCCTCTGGCTGCGCGGCGCGAACGAATGCGCCTCTCGCGGCCACGGGCCAGCACCGCTTCGACCCGAATGCGGCGAAGCGACAGGAGAGGAGGAAACGCTGAGTGATCGATCAAATCGAAAAACCCAAAATTGAGCGTGTTGAAGTCGGCGAGAACAACCGTTACGGCAAGTTTGTCGTGAACCCGCTGGAGCGCGGCTTCGGCCAGACCCTGGGCAATTCCCTGCGCCGCGTGCTGTTGAACAGCCTGCCCGGCGTGGCCGCCACGAGCGTCCGCATCGAGGGCGTTCAGCATGAGTTTTCGACCGTTCCCGGCATGAAGGAAGATGTTGCGGAACTGATCCTTAACATCAAGCTTCTCTCTGCGAAACTCTTCACGGAGCAGCCCAAGACTGTCTCCATCGATGCGCACGGTCCCTGCGAGATCACCGCGGGCGACATCAAGGCGGACGACGAAGTGGAAATCGTCAACCCCGAGCTGCACATCGCAACGCTTTCCGAGGGCGCACACCTGCAGTGCCAGATCACCCTCGAAAAGGGAAGAGGCTATGTTTCCGCGGAGCGGAACAAGCAGCTCGCAATGGAACGCAACAAGGTGGCCGGAATGCCCATCGGCGTGATTCCGGTGGATTCCATCTTTACCCCCATTCGCAAGGTGAGCTATTCCGTTGAGGACACCCGCGTGGGCCAGGTTACCGACTACGATAAGCTGACCATCGAGGTTTGGACCAACGGC
>CACYET010000008.1 GCA_902773515.1 uncultured Eubacteriales bacterium
GGTCTCCACGGCGCTGGATTTCCTGGCGCGTGAGAAGGAAGTCATCCGGTTCTGGAACGAGAACCACATCTTCGAGAAGTCCATCGAGAACCGCGACGGGCGCGATGTGTTCACGTTCTTCGACGGCCCGCCGACGGCCAACGGCAAGCCCCACATCGGCCACATCGAGACCCGCGCCATCAAGGACCTGCTGCCCCGCTATCACACCATGAAGGGCCAGCTGGTCACCCGCAAGGCGGGCTGGGACACCCACGGCCTGCCCGTGGAGCTGGAGGTCGAGCGGATGCTGGGCCTGGACGGCAAGGAGCAGATCGAGCAGTACGGCATCGAGCCCTTCATCCAGGAGTGCAAGAAGAGCGTCTGGAAGTACAAGGGCGAGTGGGAGCGCATGTCCGAGCGCGTGGGCTTCTGGGCCGACATGGAGAACCCCTACATCACCTACGACAACAACTACATCGAGTCCGTGTGGTGGAGCCTGAAGCAGGTGGCCGACAAGGGCCTGCTGTACAAGGGCCACAAGGTGGTGCCCTACTGCCCGCGCTGCGGCACGGCGCTGTCCAGCCACGAGGTGAGCCAGGGCTACAAGGAGGTCAAGGAGCGCTCCGCCGTGGTGCGCTTCAAGCTCCTGGACCAGGACAACACCTACGTCTACGCCTGGACCACCACGCCCTGGACGCTGCCGAGCAACGTGGCGCTGTGCGTGAACCCCACCGAGACCTACGCCCGCTTCGACTACGACGGCCGCACCATCATCATGGGCGACGCGCTGATCGGGAAGGTGCTGGGCGAGGACGCGGTCGTCACCAACAAGATCACGTTCCCCGGCATCGAGCTGAAGGGCCTCAGGTACGAGCCGCTGTTCGACTTCCAGAAGACCGCCATCCGCGGCACCGAGAACGAGCAGAACGCCTGGACCATCGTGGCCGACGACTACGTGACCATGACGGACGGCACGGGCGTGGTGCACCAGGCGCCCGCCTTCGGCGAGGACGACGCCCGCGTGGGCCGCGAGAACAAAATCCCGTTCCTGCAGCTGGTGAACGCGAAGGGCGAGATGACCGAGGACACCTACTGGCCCGGCGTGTTCGTGAAGAAGGCCGACCCGATGATCCTCCAGTGGCTGGAGGACGAGGGCAAGCTGGTGGAGGCCCCGTACTTCACCCACGACTATCCCTTCTGCTGGCGCTGCGACACCCCGCTGATCTACTACGCCCGCAGCACGTGGTTCATCCGCATGACCGAGGTGCGCGACCGCCTGGTGGCCAACAACCGCACCGTGAACTGGTATCCGGACAACATCAAGGAGGGCCGCTTCGGCAACTTCCTGGAGAACGTGATCGACTGGGGCCTGTCCCGCGAGCGCTACTGGGGCACGCCGCTGCCGGTGTGGGTGTGCCAGGGCTGCGGAAAGATCCACGTGATCGGCAGCCGCGAGGAGCTGAAAAAGCTGGGCAACAACGTGCCCGATAATATCGAGCTGCACCGGCCCTACATCGACGCCGTGACGCTCACCTGCCCGGACTGCGGCGGCGAGATGCGCCGCACGCCGGAGGTCATCGACTGCTGGTACGACTCCGGCAGCATGCCGTTCGCCCAGTGGCACTATCCCTTCGAGAACAAAGAGGTGTTCGAGGCCAACTTCCCGGCCAACTTCATCTCCGAGGCCATCGACCAGACGCGCGGCTGGTTCTACACGCTGATGGCGATCTCCACGCTGCTGTTTGACCGCAGCCCGTTCGAGAACTGCGTGGTGCTGGGCCATGTGCAGGACGCCGAGGGCAAGAAGATGTCCAAGCACCTGGGCAACGTGATCGACCCGTGGGACGTGCTGGACAAGCAGGGCGCGGACGCCGTGCGCTGGTACTTCTACGCCAACGGCGCGCCGTGGCTGCCCACCCGCTTCTCCGGCGAGCTGGTCAGCGAGCTGCAGTCGAAGTTCATGGGCACGCTGTGGAACACCTACGCCTTCTTCTGCATGTACGCCGCCATCGACGGCTACAGGCCCAGCGAGCATCCGGCCGACGAGAAGGACCTGACGCTGATGGACCGCTGGCTGCTTTCCAGGCTCAACAGCCTGGTGAAGTTCGTGGACGAGGGCCTGGCCCAGTACAAGATCACCGAGACGGCCCGCGCCATCCAGAGCTTCGTGGACGAGCTGTCCAACTGGTACGTGCGGCTGTCGAAGTCCCGCTTCTGGGGCAAGGACTGGACCGGTGACAAGAAGGCCGCCTACCAGACGCTGTACACGGCGCTCGTGACGCTGTGCAAGATGGCCGCGCCGTTCATACCGTTCATGACCGAGAGCATGTACCGCAACCTGGTGGTCGGCAGCGTGGAGGGCGCGCCCGAATCGGTGCACCTGTGCGACTTCCCCGCCTGCGACGAGGCGCGCATCGACAAGACCCTGGAGGCCGAGATGGACGAGGTCGCCCAGGCCGTCGCGCTGGGCCGCGCCGCCCGCAGCACCGCGAACATCAAGGTGCGCCAGGCGCTTTCGACGCTGTACGTGAAGGGCGCGAAGCTCTCCGACGCCTGCGCCGCGCTGATCCGGGACGAACTGAACGTGGAAAACGTGGAATTCATCGAGGACGCCCGCGCCTTCACCACCTACCAGATCAAGCCCCAGATGCGCACGCTGGGCCCGAAGTACGGCAAGCTCCTGGGCAAGATCGGCGCGTACCTGAAGGACGTGGACGGCAGCGCGTTCGTCGACGCCCTGGAGAGGGACGGCGTCGTGAAGTTCGAGATCGAGGGCGCGCCCGTCGAGCTCGCGAAGGACGACTGCCTGATCGCCCCGGCGCAGAAGACCGGCTTCGTGGCCGAGAGCGACGGCGGCATGACGGTCGTGATCGACACCAACTTGACGCCCGAGCTGATCGAGAAGGGCTACGTGCGCGAGGTGATCTCGAAGCTGCAGACGATGCGCAAGGAGGCCGGCTTCGACGTGGTGGACCGCATCACCGTCACCTATCGGACCACCGACACGCTGAAGAAGGCCATCGCCGACAACGCGGACGCCATCGCCTCCGCCGTGCTGGCCACCGCCATCCAGGAGGGCGACGCCCCAGCGGACGCCTACGCCAAGGAATGGAACATCAACGGCGAAAAGGCCGCCCTGGGCGTGAGGAAGAACTGAATAAGGACATAAATAGAAAAAGATCCTTCGACTGCGCCGCTTCGCGGCTCCGCTCAGGATGACAGACGACGCGAAACGCTGTCATCCTGAGTGGAACCTGCGGCAACGCTCCACTCGAAGACGACGCGAAACGCTGTCATCCTGAGCGGAACCTGCGGCAACGCTCCACTCGAAGACGACGCGAAACGCTGTCATCCTGAGCGGAGCCTTGCATCAGCAAGGCGCAGTCGAAGGATCTTTTTAAATTGCAATACTTCCCAACTAAACGCTTAGACTTTTATACTTCTCTTCCCCGTCAATTCTTCCGTCCGCGCGTCGGGCTGGCCGAGGCCGACGTAGTACGCGGGCGCGCCCTCGTCCACGAGCTGCCCGTTGTCGTCGACGACCATGAGCCGCTCGGCGGGGATATCCAGCGTCAGCGTCACGCTCTGGCCCGCGGGCACGAATATCCGCTTGAACGCCGCCAGCCGCGGGTTGCGCGGGGCGTGCGCGGCGCCCGCGTTCTGCACGTAGACCTGCGCGACCTCCTCGGTGTCGGTATCGCCCTCGTTGACGATAACGGCCTCGACGCCGCCCTCGACGCGCTTCGCCTCCGCCACGCGGCAGTCGCCGTAGGTCAGGCCGTAGCCGAACGGGTACAGCGGCGCTTCCTCGATGTAGCGATAGGTGCGCCCGGCCATGGCGTAGTCGGTGAACTCGGGCATCTTCGCCAGCTGCTCGTTGCGGTAGAACGTCACGGGCAGCTTGCCGGACGGCGAGACCTTGCCCAGCAGGATATCCGCCACGGCTTTGCCGCCGCGCGCGCCGGGATACCAGGTCAGAAGCACGGCGTCGGCCTTCTCCGCGCCCGCGCCCAGGTCGATGGCGCTGCCCGCCATCAGGCAGATCACCGTGGGCTTGCCCACGGCCAGCACCGCGTCCATCAGACGCCGCTGGCTCTCGGGCAGCAGCAGGTCCGCCTTGTCGCCGGAGGCGGCGGCGTTGCCGGTGTCGCCCTCCTCGCCCTCCAGCGTCTCGTCCAGGCCCAGCACCAGCACCACCGCGTCGGAATGCTCCGCCACGGTCAGCGCCTCGGAGAGCCGGTCGTCGGGCACGGCGAGGTTCTCCTCGCGGTCCCTGAACAGGTGGCAGCCCTGGCTGTACAGCACGCGGGCCTTGCCCTCCAGCGCGTCCTGGAGGCCCTCCAGCACGGTGACGTAGCGGGAGGAGGTGCCGTGGTAGTTGCCGATCAGCGCGGCGCGGCTGTCGGCGTTCGGGCCGATGACGCCCAGCGTATGGATCTTCTCGATGTCCAGCGGCAGGAGCCCCTCGTTCTTCAAGAGCACGCAGGCCTTGCGGCTGGCCTCCTCGGCCTTCTTGAGGTGCTCGGGACACTCCACGGCCTCGTAGGGGATGCTGTCGAACTCGCTGCCGTCCATCAGGCCCAGCAGATAGCGGCAGGTGAACAGCCGCACGGCGCTGCGGCGGATCATGTCCTCGGTGACGAGGCCCTTCTCCAGCGCCTTCATCATGTACACGTAGGTGTTGCCGCAGTTCACGTCGCAGCCCTGCTCCAGCGCCAGCGCGGCGGACTGCTCCGGCGTGTCGGTGACCATGTGGCCGGTGTGGAAGTCGCGGATGGCCCAGCAGTCGGACACGAAGTGGCCCTCGAAGCCCCAGTCCTCGCGCAGTATCTTTTGCAGCTTCGCGCTGCCGCAGCAGGGCTCGCCGTTGGTGCGGTTGTACGCGCCCATCACGGCCTCCACGCCCGCGTCCACCAGCGCGTGGAAGGCGGGCAGGTAGGTCTCGGCCATGTCCTTTTCGCTTGCGACGGCGTCAAAGTGGTGGCGCAGCGCCTCCGGGCCGGAGTGCACGGCGAAGTGCTTGGCGCAGGCGGCGGATTTCATCGTCTCGCCCTCGCCCTGCAGGCCCTTCACGTAGCTCACGCCCAGCGTGGCGGTCAGCAGCGGGTCCTCGCCGTAGGTCTCGTGGCCGCGACCCCAGCGGGGATCGCGGAAGATGTTGACGTTGGGCGACCAGAAGGTCAGGCCCTTGTAGATGTCGCGGTCGCCGTGCGCGGCGGCGGCGTTGTACTTCGCGCGGCCCTCCGTGGCGGCCACGTCGCCCAGCGCCCGCACCAGCTCCGGATCGAAGCTCGCGGCGATGCCGATGGCCTGGGGGAAGGAGGTGGCCGTGCCCGCCCGTGCGACGCCGTGCAGCGCTTCGTTCCACCAGTTGTAGGCGGGCACGCCCAGCCTTTCGATGGCGGGCGCGTCGTAGCGCAGCTGGCTTGCGGCCTCTTCGACGGTCATCCTGGAAACCAGCGCGAGCGCCTTTTCCCGAGCCTGTTTGCGATTCATCCCGGTCTCCTCCTCATGCGGAAGTATAGATACCTATGATAATAACATAACCGCCCCGCCCGCCCTTGTCAAGGGCGATCGGGCATGAACGCAAAAAGTGGTGATTCGCCGCGCATAGTGCGATAAAATGAGAGTTTAGAGTTGAGAGTTTAGAGTTGAGTTGCGGTTGAAATCCTTGCGGATTTCTCTGGATACAATACCGCCACACCCCAACACTATTCACTAAACTCTGAACTCTAAACTCTCAACTCTTATCTTCTATGATCCTCGCTCATAGGATCGCCTTGCTTCCCACCGCCATCAGCGTCATGATGAGGCAGGCGGTGACGTTGCCCAGCAGGATGGCCGCGGTGGCCTTGCCGCGAGGCATCCGAAACAGCGCAGCTACGGCGCTGCCGGTCCACACGCCGGTGCCCGGCAGGGGCAGGGCCACGAATATGTATAGCGCCAGCAGCTCCGCGGCGTCGGCGGACAGCCTGCCGCGCAGACCCTTTTTGTTCTTCTCGTTCATCGAGGCGCGCTTCTTCGCCGCGTGCTTCTCCAGCCAGGCCGCGAACGCGCGCACCGGCTTGATCGGCAGCGTGTAGAACCAGTCCAGCACCGGCCGCAGCAGCCACAGTATGAACGGCACCGGCAGGCTGGAGCAGATCAGCGCCAGCAGAAACGAGAACACGGCCGGCATGCCCATGCGCACGGCCACCGCCACGGCGTAGCGCCCCTCGAACGTGGGCACCATCGACAGCAGCGCCGCCGTGACGATCTGCTTCGTGTGCGCCTGCCACACAAAGCCCTCTGCCGCCGCCAGCAGCGAAGAATTTATAAAGAGATGGTTCAGCATTGGAAACCTCCGTATCATTGATAACGCTGTCATTATACAATATTCGCCGCCCGGCTTCATATCATTTCTGTGTAAAGAGGCGGGAAAAATAAGGGAACAGGGAACAGGGAGACCGAGCGCCCGGAAAACAGTCCAGTGGACTGTTTTTAGCGAGGTCGGGCCGGCAGGCCCTCGGGAACAGGAATAGTATAGGGGCGGTGGGACCGCGCCCCGCGACGTTGTGCCGCCCGCCCCCGCGCCCGCCACCGCTCCAGTCCTGTCGCCTGCCGAACAGGGACAACCCCTCAGTCAGCTACGCTGACAGCTCCCCTTGCACAGGGGAGCCAAGGCTGCCGCACGGCAATCCAAAAGCCTTCCCCTATGGGGAAGGTGGCTGGCCGCAGGCCAGACGGATGAGGTCGTTTTCCTTCTCCGTTTCGCCCCGCCCCAAATCGCAGAATTCATATCTCCTTCCAACAACCAGACACGAAAAGTCACATTCATCTGCTACAATAATCTGGAATAGCTATAGCCAGGGGTGGATGAGGACATGGCGATGAAATACGATTACTATTTGTTTGACTTCGACGGCACGGTGGCCGACACGGGCGAGGGCATCCGCAGGAGCGTGGCCTACAGCCTGGAGAAGATGGGCTTTCCGCCGCTCAACGAGGCGACGCTGAGCCGCTTCATCGGCCCGCCGCTGCACGACAGCTACATGGAGTTCTGCGGCATGGACGACGAACAGGCCGAGCGCGCCATCGCGCTGTACCGCGAGCGCTACGTGGACATCGGGCTGTACGAGTCGCACCTCTATCCCGGCATGGCCATGCTGCTGCGCGCGCTGAAGCGGGGCGGGGCCTGGGTGGCCATCGCCTCGGCCAAGCCGACGTTCATGCTTCAGCGATTGGCGAAGCACTTTGGCATCGACAAGTATCTGGACGCCATCTCCGGCACCGGGCTGGACCGCCACTCCGCCGACAAGCGCGACCTGATCCTCGCGGCGCTGCCGGAGGGGGCGGACCTGTCGCGCGCGTGCATGTGCGGCGATCGGCGCTTTGACGTCGAGGCCGCCGCGGGCCTGGGCATGGCGGGCGTCGGCGCGGACTACGGCTACAGCATGCCCGGCGAGCTGGCCGGGGCCGGGGCCTGCGCGGTGTTCGGCGCGCTTTCCGACATGGCGCAATACCTGCTGGGCGGCGAGCTGCCCCGCGGGCTGTTTCTGACGCTGGAGGGCAGCGACGGCTGCGGCAAGTCCACCCAGCTCGCGCTGCTTCGCGAGTACCTTGAGAAGCGCGGCTTTGAGCTCGTGCTCACGCGCGAGCCCGGCGGCTGCCCGATCTCCGAGCGCATCCGCGAGGTGATCCTGAGCCTCGACTCGAAGGGCATGTCGGACGAGTGCGAGGCGCTGCTCTACGCCGCCAGCCGGGTGGAACACGTGCGCGAGGTGGTCGAACCGGCCCTGAAATGCGGCAAAATCGTGATTTGCGATCGATTTTTGGATTCATCCATCGCCTATCAGGCGTATGGGCGTGAACTTGGAGAGGACTTTATACGTCAAATAAACACACCGGCGATTCGCCTCGCGAAGCCGGACAGGACGCTGCTTCTGACGCTGGACCGCGCCCAGGCCCGCCGCCGCCTGGCGCAGGGCGCGCCGCTGGACCGCCTGGAGTTGGAGAAGGAGGACTTCTTCGCCCGCGTCCAGGCCGGCTATGAGGCGCTTGCCAAGGCCGAGCCGGAGCGCATCGCCGTCATCGACGCCTCGCGGGGCATCGACGAGGTGTTCGAGGCGGTCAAGGCTGCGGTGGACGAAGTGCTTTGATTGAGGTGTTAATATGGCATACGAAAACCTGTGCATGTACTGCTTTGAGGATATGCAGGGCCAGACCACCTGCCCCCACTGCGGACGGGATTCCCGCGCCGCCGTGCCCCAGGTGCAGATGCTGCCGGGCTCGCTGGTGTACCGCGACCGGTTCCTGATCGGCCGCGCGCTGGGCCAGGACGCCTCCGGCATCGTCTACGCGGCCTTCGACACCAAGAAGGAGAACAAGCTGCGCATCCGCGAATACCTGCCCCGGGACTGCGCCGAGCGCCTCAACGACGGCGCGGTGGTGCCCGTGGCGGGCAAGGAGGACGAGTTCGAGGCGGGCATCAAGAAGCTGCGCGCCAGCGTCGAGAGCGTGGAGGACCCGCGCAAGCGCCACTTCTTCTTCGAGGAGAACGGCACCGCCTACATCGCCCAGCGCAAGTCCGCCTCCGCCGCGCAGGCCCGCGAGGACGACGGCGAGGACGAGGCGCCGGACGGCGGCAGCAAGCGCATCCTGCTGTTCGCCGGCATCGCCGTGGGGGTGCTGGTCGTGGCGGCGATCCTGCTGATCACCGTGTTCAACGGCGCGCTGAACACCACCCGCGACCTGACCCAGACCCCGACCCTGGACCCCGGCCAGGTGTGGATCCCGGCCACGACGCCCACGGCCACGCCCTACGTGGCCCCGACGTTCGCCGCGCTGGTGGACCCGGAGCTCTCCTGGATGGAGTATACCTACGAGGGCGACGTGGAGCAGGAGTACCAGCAGGCGCAGCGCGCCGCCAACACCCCGACGCCCGCGCCCACGATCAGCGGCGGCGCGAGCTCGAAGTATAAATTGATCAACGGCAATTCCAGAAAGGCCGACATCACCGCCCTGCAAGAGAAGCTGGTCGAGCTCGGCTGGCTGGAGGAGGGCGGCGTGTCCGGCCGGTATGACAACGCCACCCGGCAGGCCGTCAAGGACTTCCAGGGCTACATCAACGAGCGCTACAACCCCAAGGAGAAGCTCTCCGTGGACGGCGCGGCCGGCCCCAAGACGCTGCAATGGCTCTACGAGGTGGGCTCCCGCAGGCCCACGCCCACGCCCGCGCCGAAGGTGACCCCCGACGCGGACAGCAAGACCGTGGACGAGAGCGCCTCCGCCAACCGGGTGCGCGACGTGCAGCAGAAGCTGATCACGCTGGGCCTGATGCCCGAGGGCAGCGCCGACGGCGCGTACGGCGCGTCCACCGCCGCGGCGGTGCGCCGCTTCCAGCAGCGCGTGAACCAGCTGCAGGGCTACGACGTGCTGCCCGTGACCGGCAAGGTGGACCCGCAGAGCATGGCCTTCCTGAAGTACTACGCCGAGGAGTGGGCCAGGCTGCGCCAGGCGACGGCGGTGCCCACCGCCACGCCCGCGCCCACCGCCGCACCCACGCCCACGCCCACCACGCGGCCCGTGGAGACGCTCAGCGGCGTGATCGACGCCAACGCCCCCGCCGAGACGGTGCGCAAGGTGCAGCAATTGCTGATCGACATCGGCATGCTGCCCGCGGGCAGCGCCGACGGCAAGTACGGCAGCGCCACCATCGCCGCCGTGGCCGACTTCCAGCAGTGGGTGAACCTGCAGCGAAACGAGCAGACCCTGACCGTCAACGGCGAGGTGGACCAGCTGACGCTGGCCTACATGCAGTACTGCAAGGACCACGGCCTGACCCCCTACGGCACCAACCCGCCCGCGCCCACCACCGCCGCCCCGACGGCGAGCCCGACGCCCGCGGCCGAGCCGGAGGGCGACAGCCCCGACGAGCCCGAAGACCCGGAGAGCCCCGAGGAGGAGGGCGAGATCGTGGTGGACGTGAACTCCGACCGCGAGTCCATCCGCTACGTGCAGCAGATGCTCTCCGCCGTCGGCGCGATGGACGAGAGCGGCGTGGACGGCGTCTACGGCCGCGGCACCACGCGCGCCGTGCAGGCGTTCCAGGAGTGGGTGAACCAGACCAGCGGCGCGGGCACCCTCGAGGTGACCGGCGTGGTGGACAATGCCACGCGGCTGGCGCTGGAGTACGCCTATGACCACGACCTGACCATGGCCGCGCCCACCGCCGCGCCCACCGAGGCCCCAACACCGACGCCCGCGCCCACCGAGGCCCCGACGCCCGCGCCCACCGAGGCGCCCGCCGAGCCCGAGGGCGACGGCGAGGGCGGCGAGATCAGCGTCGGCGCGGACTCCGACCCCGAATCCATCCGCTACGTGCAGCAGATGCTCGCCGCCGTCGGCGCGATGCAGGGCGGCGAGACCGGCGTCTACGACGAGAACACCGTCGAGGCCGTCAAGCGCTTCCAGGCGTGGGTGAACGGCGTGCAGGGCGACGGCACGCTGCCCGTGACCGGGCTGGTGGACGACCGCACCCGCCGCGCGCTGGAGTACGCCTTCGACCGCGGCTACACCATGGAGGCTTCGCAGCCCACGCCCGAGCCGCCGGGCGTCGGCGCGGTGGGCGATATCGAGATCCGCTTCGGCGACACCCTGGCCGGGAGCGACGTGATCCCCGTCGGCGAGAGCGCGTTCAGCGTGCGCTGGATCGCGGACGGCGACGTGGACAGCTACACCGTCTACGTGACCGACAGCCGGGGCCGCTCCATCGTGTCGCAGGAGGGCACCGACGCCACCAGCTTCAACGTGGACCCGAAGCAGATGATCCCCGGCGAGGTGTACACGATGCGCTTGGGCGTGCTGCCCGCGCGCGGCGGCAGGGACGACGTCGTCTGGCGCGAGGCGCGGTTCACGCTGCCCGAGCGCGAGACCCCGACGCCCGAGCCCACCGAGACCCCGACGCCCGCGCCCACGGTGGCGCAGGTGTCCCGGCCGAGCATCTCCATCGCGGGCGTGAGCGCCGACGCCGGCACCGTCGTGATCGAGGAGGACACCTTCCAGATCAGCTGGACGGCCTCCGGCGACGTGGCCGCCTACCAGGTGCGCATCGCCGACGAGAACGGCGCGGAGATCGCCAGCCAGACGACCGACAAGACCAGCGTGGGCCTGAAGGCCAACGACATGCGCGAGGGCGCGACCTACACGCTCACCGTCGGCGCGATCCCCGTCAACGGCACCGAGGCCGACATGCAGGTGAGCACCGCCACGTTCACCCGCGCCGCGCGGCCCACGCCCGAGCCCACCGAGGCCCCGACGCCCGCGCCCACGGTGGCGTCCATCGGCAAGCCCGCGATCAACGTGGGCGGCACCGCCGTGCAGCGCGACGGCGTGCCCTACATGATGGACGCGTCCATCATCATCAGCTGGAACGCCGAGGGCGACGTGGCCGGCTACTACGCGTACGTGGAGAACCAGTCCGGCGAGCAGCACGAGCTGTCCAGCGGCCCGGACACCAGCAGCACCGTGAGCACCTCCAGCCTGCCGGCGGGCATCTACACCGTCTACGTGGGCGCGATGCCCGCGGGCGGCACCCGCGACGACGCCCAGTGGAGCAGCGTCCGCTTCGGCATCCCCTCGCCCACGCCCGAGCCCACCGAGGAGCCCACCCCGTCGCCCGAGCCCGAGGCCCCGACGCCCGAGCCCACCAAGGCCGTGACCGGGCCGATCAGCGCCTCCAGCGACGCCGAGACGATCCAGCAGCTGCAGCTGCGGCTGTACAGCCTGGGCCTTCTGAGCGTGGACGCCGAGCCCGGCGTGCTGGACGCCATGACGCTGCAGGCCGTGTACGAGTTCCAGACGCGCGTGAACGACCAGTACGGGCTGGCCCTGCCGCCGGTGGACCCGACCGACCCCGACTCCGTGGTGGACGCCGCCACCGTGCAGGCGATATTCACGGACTTGAACTGATTTTCGCGAACGAAAGGCACAAGCCGTTTCGGAAGATTTCCGAAACGGCTTGTTTTTTTGTCCATTTCCCGTTATAATACTGTCATAATTGAGGGAAACGGAGTGGACCGCCGTGAGGAAGGGAAGCCTGCGATGCCTCGCCGCGCTGCTGGCGCTGGCGCTTATGGCGTGCCTGCCCGGGCGGTGGCGCGCGCCCTGCGCGGCGGAGGAGGACGCGTCCCAGACTCTCCAAACGGGCCTGGAGGTCTACTTCTTCGACCTCGGGCGCGTGGACGGCATACTGATCCGCTGCGAGGGTGCGACCTGCTTCATCGACGTGGGCTACCGGGAGTGCGCGAAGACCGTGCTGCCCTGGCTGAAGGCGCTGGGCGTGGAAAAGCTGGACTGCTACATCGGCACCCACGGCCACGCCGACCACATCGAGGGCGCGCCCGCGCTGATCTGCGCGCTGAAGCCGGACGTGGTGTACGTGCCGCGCGAGACGGCGTGGAAGGCCATCCTCAGCTGCGCGAGCAAGAGCCAGGAGGCGACGGTTCGGGGCACGCCCTGCCAGATCCTCAGGCACGGCGAGGGCTTCCGGCTGGGCGGCGCGGACATCCGCTGCCTGGGCCCGGTGACGATCCGCCGGTGCGGCGTGGACGACACCGACGAGAACGACAACTCGCTGATCCTGAAGCTGACCTACGGCGCGCGCACGTTCCTGTTCACCGGCGACGCCTCCGACGGCAAGCTGCGCGAGGCGGACAGGAAGTATCCCGGCGAGTTGCGCAGCGACGTGCTGAAAAACCCCCACCACAACGGCCACCACAGCGCGGCCATGCTGAACCTGGTCAAGCCGTACGCCACCGTGATCTGCACCGACAACCGCCGCCAGCCCCAGGGCGATTACCTGAGCCTGCTGAAAAAGCACAACAGCGCCGTGTTCATTACCGGCTCGGACAACGACGGCAACGTGCTGTTCACCTCTGACGGCAAGAGCCTGGACGTGTACTGCGGCTATCCGATGCAGTCCGTGAAGCTGGACGAGGTGGCCGTGCTGGCCCCCGGCGAGCAGGCGCAGGTGAAGGGCAGGCTGAAGCCGAGGAAGCTGGCCGACCCGAAGCGCTGGCTGAACTGGAAGAGCTCAAACCCCGCCGTGGCGACGGTGTCCGGCGGCGTGATCACCGCCGTGTCCGAGGGCACGGCCACCGTCACCGCCACCGCCATCAACGGCGTGTCGGACAGCGTCGAGGTGCGCGTGTCCGCCACCTGCCTCGAGCTTGAAAAGACCGAGCTCTCGCTGAAGGTGGGCGAGGGCGAGGTGGTCCGGGTCCGCCGCGTCGGCGAGCGCAAGCCCGCCGAGGGCGTGGCGTGGACGTCCGAGGACGTGGGCGTGGCCATGGTCACCCCGGACGGCGAGGTGATCGGCATGGGCGCGGGCGAGACGCGCGTCGTGGCCCGCACGGACGACGGCGAGTCGGCCGTCTGCCGCGTGGTCGTGACGGAGAAGCCGGTGAAGTCCGTGAAGCTCAGCAAGGGCAAATTGAAGCTGGACGTGGGCGAGCGGTACGCGCTGAGCGCCGAGGTATCGCCCTCCGACGCCACCGACCGGCGGCTGGAGTGGGCCAGCAGCGACGAGAGCGTCGTCACCGTGGACGCCTTCGGAAACGTCCTCGCCGTGGGCCGGGGCACCGCCAAGGTGGGCGTGCGCGCCGCCGGCGGGGCGTACGACATTTGCAAGGTGAAGGTGGAATGACCGGCGATGAAAAAGCCGCCCCAACAGGGGCGGCTTTTTCATCGCCTTGCCAATACCCAGAACGCCACGGCGCCGGCGGCGGCCACGTTCAGCGAGTCCACGCCGTGGGCCATCGGGATGCGGGCGGTGAAGTCGCAGCGGGCGACGGTGGCCGGGGCGAGGCCGTCGCCCTCGCTGCCCAGCACCAGCGCCAGCCGTTCCTGCCGGGCGAGGGCGGGGTCGTCGATGGACAGCGCGTCGTCGGAAAGCGCCAGCGCGCAGGTCGAAAAGCCCATCGCGCGCAGGCGCATGAGCCCCGCCTCCGGCCAGTCGGCGGCACTCTCGCCGATGCGCGTCCAGGGCACCTGGAACACCGTGCCCATGCTCACGCGCACGGCCCGCCGGTTCAGCGCGTCGCAGGTCGTGGGCGTCAGCAGCACCGCGTCCACGCCCAGCGCCGCCGCCGAGCGAAAGATCGCGCCGACGTTCGTGGCGTCCACGACGTCCTCCAGCACCGCGACGCGCCGCGCGCCCCGGCAAACCTCCTCCGGCGCGGGCAGCGGCTTCCTCCGCATCGCGCAGAGCACGCCGCGCGTCAGCGGGAAGCCGGTCAATCCCTCCAGCACGGCCGCGTCGGCGGTGTACACCGGCACGTCCGGGCAGCGCGCCAGCAGCGCCGCGGCCTTGCCCGCGACGTGCCGGCGCTCCATCAGGAACGACGCGGGCTCGCAGCCCGCGTCCAGCGCGCAGCCGATCACCACCGGGCTCTCCGCGATGAACAAACCGTCTTCGGGATGAAGGCGGTTTTTCAGCTGCGCCTCGGTCAGGCGCACGTAGGGCGCGAGCGCGGGATCGGACAGGTTTGTGATTTCGATGATGGTTTGCATGGCAGTTGTGAAGTTTAACAAGCCCCGATTCGTCGTGCGTGATTGTAATGAACAGATCCTTCGACTGCGCCTTGCCAATGGCAAGGCTTCGCTCAGGATGACAAACGGAACGATACGCGGTCATCCTGAGCGGAGCGTCAGCGGAGTCGAAGGATCTGTACGCGGCGATTGTTCGCCACTTTCCACTTAACTACAGTTTCTCAATCGCCGCCTTCAGCCTTCGCAGCGTCTCTTCCCTTCCCAGCAGGTACGCGATCTCGAACGCGCCGCCGGGGGTGGACTGCTGGCCGGAGATGGCGATGCGCAGCGGCCAGAGGAACTGGCCGTTCTTCATGCCCAGGCCGGGGATGGCTTCCATCACGCGGTCGTGCAGCTCCGCCTCGGTCCACTCGCCGATGCCCTCCAGCAGCGGCAGCGCCGCCTGGAGCGCGGCCTTCGCGCTCTCGGGCGTGGACTTCTGCTTCTTGTTCACGTACAGGTCATTGGAGTACTCCGGCTGCTCGGCCAGGAACGCGATCATCCCGGGCAGCTGGTTGAACACCTCGGTGCGCCCCTGCAGCAGCTCCGCCAGCCGCTTGAAGTCGAACTTTTCCGGGTCCAGCGCCTTCGCCATCCAGGGCGTCGTCAGCTCCAGATACCGCTCGGGGGAGAGCTTGCGGATGTACTCGGCGTTGAACCAGTTGAGCTTTTGGATGTCGAACACCGACGGGGACTTCGAAAGGCCCTCCAGGTCGAAGACCTCCTCCAGCTCCTTCAGCGTGTAGAACTCGCGCTCGCCGCGGGGGCTCCAGCCCAGCAGCACCAGGTAGTTGATGACGGCCTCGGTCAGGTAGCCCTGGGCCAGCAGGTCCTCGAAGGACGGGTCGCCCTTGCGCTTGGACATCTTGCGCTTGGCGGTGACGGGGTTGCCCTCGGCGTCCAGCTCGGGCCGGCCGTCCGGGCCCAGCACCGGCGCGTCCACCATCACGGGCGTCAGGTGCACGTAGGTGGGCGGCGTCCAGCCCAGCGCCTCGTAGAGCAGGTTGTACTTGGGCGCGCTGGACAAATACTCGTTGCCGCGCATCACGTGGGTGATGCCCATCAGGTGGTCGTCGATCACGTTGGCGAAGTTGTAGGTGGGCAGGCCGTCGGCCTTGATCAGCACATTGTCGTCCAGCGTGTCGCAGTCCACCTCCACGCGGCCGTAGATCACGTCGTCAAAGCCCGCCTTGCCCTCGGTGGGGATGTTCTGACGGATGACCCAGGGCACGCCCGCGTCCAGCTTTTCCTGGATCTCCTCCTTGGACAGGTGCAGGCAGTGCTTGTCGTAGCGGAAGGTCTCGCCCTTCTTCTCCGCCGCCTCGCGCGCCGCGTCCAGCCGCTCCTTGGTGCAGAAGCAGTAGTAGGCGTGGCCGGACTCGACCAGCTGTTTGGCGTAGGGCAGGTAGCTGTCCTTGCGCTGGCTCTGGATGTACGGGCCCACGGGGCCGCCCACGTCCGGGCCCTCGTCGTGGGAGAGCCCCGCGATGTTGAGCGAGTTGTAGATCACGTCGATCGCGCCGGGCACCTCACGCTCCTGGTCGGTGTCCTCGATGCGCAGTATGAACTTGCCCCCCGTGCGGCGGGCGTAGAGATAGGTGTACAGCGCGGTGCGCAAATTCCCCAGGTGCATGTAGCCCGTGGGGCTGGGGGCGAAGCGGGTTCTGGTTTGCATTTATGTTGCTCCTTAATTGATAGGTTTTGTTTATCCTTCCACGTCAAACGCGAAGATGGTCGTGAAATCGTACTTCTCGCCGGCGCGGAGCACGGAGTCGATGAACTCGGGGTGGTTGATGGAGTCGGGGGCGAACTGGGTCTCCAGGCAGAAGCCCTCGCGCTTGCCGTAGACGCGGCCGGACGTGCCGGGATGGACGCCCTTCAAAGCGTTGCCGCAGTACAGCTGCACGGCGGGCATGTCGGTGAACACGTCCATCACGCGGCCGGTGTCGGGATCGGTGACCTCCGCGGCGAAGCGCAGGCCGGCCTCGAAGTCGTTGATGTTGAAGTTGTGGTCGATGCCGCCGCCGAAGCCCAGCTGCTCGTCGCTGTCGGTCTTTTCCAGGCTGTCGCCCACGCGGGTGGGCTCGCGCAGGTCAAACGGCGTGCCGGTCACGTCGCGCTGCTCGCCGGTGGGGATGCAGTCGGCGTCCACGACGGTGAAGGTGTCGCAGTTCATCTCGAAGATATGATCCTCGATGTTCTTGCCGGAGGCCTCGCCCGCGAGGTTGAAGTAGGTGTGGTTCGTGAGGTTGCACAGCGTGTCCTTGTCGCTGACGGCCTCGTAGCGGATCAGCAGCTCGTTCTCGTCGGTGAAGGTGTAGGTGACCATCACCTTCAGCGTGCCGGGATAGCCCTCCTCGCCGTCGGGGCTGACGTACTTCAAAATCAGGTGATCCTCGCAGATGCCCTCGATGGGCGTCGCGTCCCACAGCCTTTCGTTGAAGCCGACGTTGCCGCCGTGCAGGTGCGTCACGCCGCGCTCGTTCTTGGCCAGGTGGAGCTTTACGCCGTTCAGCTCGCACTCGCCCCTGGCGATGCGGTTGCCCACGCGGCCGATCAGCGCGCCCAGGTAGCCCGTGGTGGGACAGTAGCCCGCCGCGTCGTTGTAGCCCAGCACCACGTTGCCGATGTTGCCGGACTTGTCGGGCACGTTGATGGCCCGGACGATGCCGCCGTAGTTCGTGATCTCCACGCTCGCGCCGCTCGCGTTGGTCAGGACGTACAGGTCCGCCTCCCGCCCGTCGGGAAGCCTGCCGAAGCTCTTTTTCACAATGCTCATGCCGATACCGCCTTTCTGAAATGGCCCGCTTGCGCGAATGCCAATATTTCCTTATAATAAGTATACATCGTTTTCGCGGGAATTACAAGGGGGAAGAACCGTCCCCATTTCACATATTTGCCCGGGACGCGTCCGTGTGGTATACTGAATGTGCCGGGTCGGCGGGAATGATCGCGAAGGGGAGTGCAGCGCGTGATCGACATGACGTTTGAGGAATATCTGGAGCGAGGCGGCGAGGCGTGGTTTTTGACCGGCAAGCGGGCGCACCGCATGCAGGCGATGATGGTCTCCCGGGAGACATCGTTCCACAACGCGCTGGACGTGGCCGACTACACCGTGGCGGACGACGGCGTCACGGTGATCCTGAAGGGGCGCTACGGCGAGATGTACGCGACCGCGCTGCCGAGCGTGCTCTCCACGTACATGAAGCCGGACGGCGGCGCGCTGAGCGAGGCGGACTTCGCCGCGAAGGACGCGTTCATCGACGTCGTCGCGCGCGAGAAGCCGAACGCGTACTGTGCGATGCGCGTCCCGCCGGACGTCTGCGTGACCGTGGTGACCGCCGGGGGGAACGTGCTGCACACGAATTTGCCCAACGCGCCGCACGGCGACGGCGACTACCTCGTCTGCCGCGCGGACGAGCGCGGCCGGCCGGACCTGTCGGACGCCTGGGCCCTCAATGGCGTCGCGTTCCCGGAATACTACGACACCAAAATGTGAAGTGGGGACGGTTCTCTTTTCACATTTTTCGGGCGCGAAAACGTGAAAAGAGAACCGTCCCCATTTCACAAAACGGCGTCGCTTGACAGGACGGAGCGGGCCAAGTATAATCATGATATCGAAATGCGGCGCCAGCCGCGCGGAAAGGACGAGCCATGAGCAGCCGAAACGCCAGGACGGGCGGCGGAGGGTACACCGCCCATGTGGAGCGGCCCAGCAAGCAGGGGGCCGTTTCTTCGCGCGCCGTCTGGGGCCTGATCCTGACGGTGGTGCTGCCGCCGGTGGGGCTGATGTTCCTGTGGCACCGCGGCGTGTTCCGCACGCGCGGGCGGATGCTGCTGACGGGCCTGGCGACGGTGGAGATGGCGCTGCTGGTGATCTGGCTGACGCCCCACGCGGAGCTGACGCCCCGCATGCCGGTGCCCGCCGCGCCGCCGCAGGTGACCGCCGCGCCCCAGGGCGAGACGCTGAACGCGCTCTACAACATCGAGCAGCTCCTCTACGAGCAGCAGCTGGCGAAGGTGGAGGCCCAGGGCGGCTCGGCCATGGACCTGATGACCGAGGAGGAAAAGCTGGAGATGGTCAACCAGCAGAACGAGGAGGCGTACAACACCACGGTGTACAGCGTGTACGGCGACGACGCCATCTACTACCACGCCACCAAGGTGTGCCGCACGCAGACCAACGGCCGCGAGCTGACCGTGCGCGACGCCCTGCGCCAGGGCCTGCAGCCCTGCCCGTACTGCAACCCGCCGACGGTGACGGGATGACAGTGGTGGGGGAATCTTGACAAAATAAGGAAAAATACCTCATTAAAGTCATATTTATAACCTTGATTTAAGGCGCGAACCATCCTATCATATACGATAGGATGGTTCTATATAGGGACGTATATACAGCTGACAATGCAAGGAGGCCGAGCCATGTTTTGCTCCAGATGCGGCAAAACCCTGATGCCGGAAGATACGCAGTGCCCGCATTGCGGGACCCCCGTGGGGGAGAGCCGCTTTGAGGGAACGCCCTATACCTCGGCGCAGGCTCATATCCTGCCCAACACGCCCGCCGGACAGGCGTCCGCGGCCTATACCCGCACCACCTACACCACCATGCCCGAGGAGCAGCAGGAGGAGGGGGCCGTCGACAGCCGCACCTCCTACCGCCCGGTGTACGACGGCGCGTCCGCCCCGGAGGACATCCGCAAGGACATGCGGGCCGTGATCGAGGGCGCGGAGGATGAAAAAAAGGAAGACGAGGCCGCCAAGGCCCCGCAGGAGCCCCTGTCCGAGGGCGCGAAGAACACGCTGAGCGCCGTGGACGAGGAGCTGACCATGGAGAGCATGGACACCTCCGAGCTGCAGGCCCGGCCCATTGAATCCACGGGCCGCGCCGGCATCAGCACCGAGGTGGAGGACTACATCCAAAAGCTGGAGGCCACGCAGAGCCGCCGCGCCGCCCGCCGCCGCAGGGCCGTGGACGAGGGCGAGGACAGCTACGCCACCCCGCGCGAGGGCGTGGTCTACGACGATACCGCCTCCAACCCCGATATCGACACCGAGCAGAGCGAGGTGTTCAACGACATCGACGAGGAGGAGTTCGACGAGATCCGCTACGGCCGCAGGATCGGCGTGAAGGAGATCCTGCGCGTGGCGCTGATCATGGTGCTGGCCGCGGCGCTGATCGTGGGCGGCGTGCTCTGGTTCCGCCACATCCGCGGCGCCCAGAACGCCTCCAAGATCGAGGGCGTCACCCAGACGGTGTATGACAGCGGCCTGGAGCTGATCAAGGGCCGCACCGACGCCACCTACGTCAACGAGATGGTGAACATCTACCGCAACGACGGCATCATCGCCTTCACCGAGCGGGCCTCGTCCGATTCCAGCGCCATCGACGCGCTGCTGCCCGAGGAGCCCGCGGTGAACGATTCGCTGTTCGTGTCCGCGCTGCAGACCATCCAGGGCAACATCGGCAACGCCATCCTGATGGACGCCACCGAGGCGCGGTGAACGATTCGCTGTTCGTGTCCGCGCTGCAGACCATCCAGGGCAACATCGGCAACGCCATCCTGATGGACGCCACCGAGGCGGACAACACCGCTGGCGACTCCGGCCAGGATTCCACCGCCCGCTGGCAGATCGTCAACGACGAGATCGCCCAGATCGAGGCCGCCACCACCGCCCAGGAGCTGACCGCCGTGCTGAACGGCGAGCGCGTGGCCGTGGCCGCGTCCCCGACGCCCACGCCGGAGCCTGAGGTCACCTACGCCACCCTGTCCAAGGGCGACAAGAGCGACGAGGTGCTGGAGATGCAGAACCGGCTGTTCATGCTGGGCTTCCTGCTGGACGACCGCGACGGCGCCTTCGGCAAGAACACCCAGACGGCTGTAAAGATGTTCCAGCAGGCCGCGGGCCTGGAGGTCACCGGCATCGCCGACAGCGCCACGCTGCAGCGGCTGTATGCCGACGACGCGCCGCGCACCGAGTATGCCCAGGCCACGCCC
>CACYET010000009.1:0-2098 GCA_902773515.1 uncultured Eubacteriales bacterium
GGCGGCGCATCGCCGCCCCTACGAGGGAAGGGAGTCGACCTCATCCGTCACAGCCTACGGCTGTGCCACCTGACGCTGACGCTAGGCCTTCGGCCCCCAAAGGGGAAGGCAGGGCGGGCGCGGGGGCGGAGCTTCCGGCGCGAGGCTGACCCTACGGGGGACGGGAGAACGACCTCTTCCGTCAGCCCTCCGGGCTGCCACCTTCCCCTAAAGGGGAAGGCAGGGCGGGCGCGGACCTTCCGCTGCAACGCTGAACCTACAGAGGAGAGATGGCAGGAGGCTGCCGGGAAGGTGAAAGGGAGAAAGGACAAGGGACGTGAGAGGAGGAGAGCGTATGGCGAGATTTGACATGGAGTTTTTGAGGGCGTGCGGCGTGCCGGAGGAGCAGGCGGAGGCGGTGCTCGCGGAACACGAGGCGGCCCTCAGCGAGGCGCTGGCGGACACGGTGCCCAGGGCGGAAGCCAAGCGGCAGATGGACGAGGCGCTGGAGGAGGCGCTCGCGGGCGTGGACCCGGAAGCCGTCGCGCGACTGGAGGCGGAGCGCGACATGCTGCGGGCGATCGGCGGCGAGGACTTTGCGGGCGTGAAGCCGAAGTTCCGCGAGCAGGTGTACGCGCTGCTGGAGAAGGGCGAGGGCGCGAAGCCGCTGGCCGAGCAGCTGGAGGAGCTGCGCGGGAAGTTTGAGGAGTATTTCATCTC
This sequence comes from uncultured Eubacteriales bacterium, assembly GCA_902773515.1. Taxonomy (GTDB): domain Bacteria; phylum Bacillota; class Clostridia; order Christensenellales; family Aristaeellaceae; genus UBA2862. The sequence goes on from CACYET010000009.1 coordinate 700, forward strand.
CGGCCAGCGCGCGCAGCGCATGCCGAGGTTCGGCGGGCCCACGCGCGGCAGCATGCCCCGAGGCGACATGAGCGCGGCGGAGCAGTTCAGCCAGGCCTGGGGGTTTGGGCCCGGGCGCAACGGCTAACGGGAATCCAGGTGCGGCCAGGGCCGCCTGGAAATAGAAGAAAGAGAGGATGACAGTATGGCTTTCACCAGACAAAATGTGAACTATGCGGCGGACTATGGCCGCGCAATGGCAGACGCATATCCCTATATCTCGTACTTCGGGGAGATCTGGGGCGCGAACAACGCCAACCTGTACAAGCCCGGCATGGGCAGCACGATGTACATTCCCAGCCTGACCACCTCCGGCGCGCACCAGACCGATCGCGACCAGGTGACCGGCACGTTCAACCGCAACTGGAACAACAGCGTGCAGGCCGTGACCCTGGAGATGGACCGCGAGTGGGACACGCTGGTGGACCCGATGGACATGGACGAGACGGACATGGTGGCGACCATCGCCAACGTGACCCGCGCGTTCACCGAGCAGCAGAAGGTGCCCGAGATGGACGCCTATCTGGCCTCGAAGCTCTACAGCTTCGTCACGCCGGATACGACGGTGCTGACCACGTCCAACATCCTGACCAAGTGGGACGGCTACCTGGAGCAGATGGCCAATGCCCGCGCCAAGCGCGAGCGTGTGTGGGCCTACGTGACCCCGGCCACCTACAAGCTGATGAAGCAGGCTGCGAGCCTCAGCCGCTTCATGGACGTGAGCGGCGGCACGCGCACCGTGGACCGCAACGTGGCCTGCTTGGACGGCGTGAATATCCGCGAGGTGCCCGCGGAGCTGATGAAGTCGGCGTATGTGTTTACGGAGGGCTGGGCGCCCGCCAACAACGCCGTGCAGATCAACATGATCCTGGTGGACCCGGAGGCGGTGGCCGCGCCGGTGAAGTACGAGGTGGCGATGATGTCCCAGCCCACGGCGCAGAGCAAGGGCAAGTACCTGTACTACGAGAGGTACTACTACGGCGCGTTCAAGCTGAACAACCGCGCCGGCGGGATCGTCGTGAACGCGGCGGCGAATTAAAGCGGAGAGAAGGGGACGGGAGTGCCCCACCGGCCCTGCGGGGAAAGGGGAGGCGACCTCTCCCGCCTCACTTCGTTCGGCACCCTCCCCTGAAGGGGAGGGCTGGGCGGGCGGCGGAATGACGCCCCTATGGGGGGGAGGGGAGGCGACCTCATCCGTCAGCGCCGTTGGCGCTGCCACCTTCCCCAGAGGGGAAGGCTGGGCGGGCGGCGGAATGACGCCCCTACGGGGGGAGGGGAGGCGACCTCATCCGTCAGCGCCGTTGGCGCTGCCACCTTCCCCAGAGGGGAAGGCTGGGCGGGCGGCGGAATGACGCTCCTA
>CACYET010000009.1:2127-24688 GCA_902773515.1 uncultured Eubacteriales bacterium
CGCCGTTGGCGCTGCCACCTTCCCCAGAGGGGAAGGCTGGGCGGGCGGCGGAATGACGCTCCTACGGGGGAGAAGGGAGAACGGCCTCTTCCGTCAGCCCTCCGGGCTGCCACCTGACGCTAACGCTAGGCCTTCGGCCCCCTAAAGGGGAAGGCTTTTGGGAAGACAGATAATGAGAATTGGAGGTGAAGCATGGCGCGGTATCTGAGCTATGAGGAGTACCTTGCCCGGGGCGGGACGCTGGGCGAGGGGGACTTCGAGGCCTGCGCGGCGCGGGCGGACGGGCGCATCGACGCGCTGACCTGCTGCCGGGTGCGGAACATGAGCCAAGTGCCCGAGGCGGTGAAGGAAGCGATGATGACGGCCATCAGGGCGGCGTCGGACGCCGGGACGGAGCGCGTGGCGTCGTCGTCCGCGCTGGAGGGCTTCTCCACGGACGGTTACTCGGAGCGCTACCGGAGCGCCGGGGAGCAGTGGGGAGCCGTCGAGCGGGCGGCAAACCGGGAGATCCGGACGCTGCTGGTGGGCGTGTGCGACGACGCGGGCACGCCGCTGACCTACGCGGGAGGGCTGGAGTGATGCGGCTGTGCAACGAGACGATCACGCTGTTCAACGCGCGGCGAAACGGTGAGACGGGCGACTTCGTGTACGTGCCGACCGTGATCGCGGGCTGCTCCTGGTACCACGGGCAGCGGCGCGCCGTCGACGCGGAGGGCGGGCTCGTCGCCGCGGACGAGTACGCGGTGCGCATCCCCGTGGACGCGGATTTCGGCGCAAAGGCGTACGTGGACCCGGTGGCCTGGCGCGCGGGCGCGGCGGGCTTCACGATCCAGGGCGGCGACGTGGCGGTGAAGGGGCGCGTGGAGGGCGATGACTGGACGCCCGCGCGGCTCAAGGCCACCTTCGCCGAGTGCTTTACCGTGTTGGGCGTGGGCGACAACCGGCGCGCTCCGAACGGGGCGCACTGGCGCGTCACCGGCGCGTGAGGAGGAATGGCATGGCGCGAGACGACGGGACCGGGGCGCTGCGGGATTGGCTGCGGACGTGCCCGGAGATCGAGAGGGAGGCCGCGTTCGGCGTGGACTACCTGGGCGCGGAGGTCGGGAGCTGGGCGCTTTGCGGCGCGGCTTCGGAGATGAAGCGCCGGGAGAACATACTCGGCGAAGCGGCGCTGGCGGATCGGCAGAGCCGGGAATACCGGCTGGACTACCGCGGGGCCTGCGGCGCGAGCGCGGCGCAAAACCTGGCGAACCTCGGACGGCTGGAGACCGTGGCGGATTGGATCCGGGCGCAGAACGCGTCGGGAGCGCTTCCCGTCTGGGAGGACGGACGCGCGACGGCGGTGCTGCCCGCGAAGACCGCTGAGGTGGAGAATGTCGCCGGGGACGCGGCACGCTATCGGCTGCGGCTGCGGATGGACTATCAGTGGGACGCGTCGGCGGACGCGTGAGCAAGATCGAATAATGACAGGAGGATATCGATATGTCTGAAAACATCACCGGAAAGATCGCGAGAAAGTACATGGCGCACTTCCTGGACAGCACCTTCGGCGGCCAGACGCCGAGCTGGTACCGGGTGGGCAAGGACTTGGAGGAGTTCAACGTGGAGCTGAACCCCGACACCGAGAAGAAGAAGAACATCCTGGGCAACAACAGCTTCATCCACAACGGCTATGAGATCAGCGCCGACGCCTCGCCGTTCTACGCGGAGGTGGGCGACGCGCTGTTCGAGAAGCTGCAGCAGATCGTGGACACCCAGGCCACCGACGACGGCTGCAAGACCAGCGCGCTGGAGGTGCACCTGTGGGAGGACGGCCAGACCAGCGGTACGTTCGTGGCCTACAGGCAGGAGTGCTACGTGGTGCCGACCAGCTACGGCGGGGACACCAGCGGCTATCAGATCCCGTTCACGGTGAATTACGTGGGCGACAAGGTGAAGGGCGTGTTCACGCCTGCCAGCGGCAATACGCCGGCGAGCTTCGTGGCGGATTGATGAGGATGGCGCGGGCGGGGTGGAACCCCGCCCGCGGAGTAGGGGAACGACGTTCCTGCGAGAGGGAAATAGGAGAACGACCTCTTCCGCCTGCTACGCAGGCACCTGACGCTGACGCTAGGCCTTCGGCCCCCAAAGGGGAAGGCGGGGCGGGCGGCGGAAGGATGCTGCTATGAAGAGGGGGACGACCTCTTCCGCCTGCTACGCAGGCACCTGACGCTGACGCTAGGCCTTCGGCCCCTAAAGGGGAAGGCTGAGGCGGGCGCGGGGGCGGACCTTCCGCCGCAACGCCGCCCCTACAGGGATAGGAAAAACAGGAATGGACGGAGGCTTAAGTTATGGCTGAGAGGAAAAGGAAGAACAGCGCGGCCGAGGTGGGAGTTATGGATGAAAGGGTGAGGAAGAGCGACGGGGCGGCGATCGTGGTGGACGACGGCAGCCGCCGGGTGCCGATTCTGAACGTGCACGGCGAGGAGATCGGCGTGTTCCACTTTCATCCGACGGACATCGGGATCATCGAGCGCTACAACCGGATGGTGGAGAGCTTCGACCAGATCACAAGGCCGCTGGAGCAGTTTGCCGGCGAGGACGAGGCGGCGCAGGCGGAGGCGCTGCGCGAGGCAGAGGCGCGGCTGTGCGAGGCCGTGAACGCGCTGTTCGGCGGCGACGCCGCGGGCGCGTTCTTCGGGAGCATGCACCCGTTCAGCCCCGTGGGCGGCGCGTTCTACTGCGAAGCGGTGCTGAAGGCGGTGGGCCAGTACATCTCCGAGCAGTTTGACGAGGAGACCGCGAAGTTCTCCGGCCGCGCGGCGAAGTACCTGAAGGGCGCGGAGAGATGAGGTTCGATCTGCCGCGGACGCTGGCGGTCGGGGGCCGGGAGTGGGCGATCCGCGCCGACTTCCGGGAGGTGCTGAACATACTGGACGCGTTTGACGACTCCGAGCTGACGGACGCGGAAAAGGTGTACGTGTGCCTGCACAACCTGTATGAGGACTTCGCGAGGATGAAGCCGGAGGACTACGCGGAGGCGTACCGGGCGGCGACGGCGTTCATCGACCACGGCGTCGGCGGGCCGGAGGGCGGGCCGCGGACCGTGGACTGGGAGCAGGATGCGCCGCTGCTGTTTCCGGCGGTGAACCGGGCGGCGGGCTACGAGGTGCGGGACGCGGCGTTTTTGCACTGGTGGACGTTCCTGGGCCTGTTCATGGAGATACGGGATTCGGTGTACGCGACGGTGCTGGCGCTGCGGCAGAAGCGGGCCCGGGGCGAAAAGCTGGAGAAGTGGGAGAAGGATTTTTGGCGCAGGAACAGCGGGATTTGCCAGCTGAAGCCGAGGCTGAGCGCGGCGGAGCAGGCGGAGAAGGAGAGGTTGGAGCGGTTGCTGGGGTAGGAGGGCGAAGTGCCCAACCGGCCTTGCGGGCCACCTTCCCACTGCGGTGGGGAGGCAAGGCGGGCGGCGCGATGACGCCCCTACGGGAAGGAAGTAGGAGAACAACCTCATCCGCCTGCTACGCAGGCACCTTCCCCAAAGGGGAAGGCAAAGGGCGGACGCGGGGGCAGGCGGGCGGCGCAACGCCGCCCCTACAGGAAGGTAAAGGATGGGCGCTGCTGGGCGAGGGCGATCTGCTGATGAACGCGAAGCGCCTGGCGGACGCGGCGCGGTCGCTGGACGGCGCGACGCGGCGCATCGGCGGGCAGCTGCGCGCCACCGCGGGCGGCTACATCAGCGCCGTGAGCAAGTCGGTGCGGGCGGTGGAGACGCTGCGCGACGAGCAGCTGGCGGCCTTCGGGGAGACAGCGGCGGCCTGGGAGCGCGCGCGTTCGCGGCTGAACGGGCTGAGCCTGGCCCTGGGCGAGCTGAAGCGGAGCGCGCGGGACGCCTTCGTGCCCATTGCCACGGCGGCGGCCCCCGCGCTGACGGCGCTGACGAATCTGCTGGCGCGGGCGGCCAGTGGCGTGGGATCGTTCATGGCGGCGCTGACGGGGCAGAACGCCTTTATCCGCGCGACGGGCGACCAGCGCGCCTATGCGGGCAGCCTGCGGCGGACGACCGGGGCGGCGCGGGCGCTGGAGCGCCAGCTGGCGAGCTTCGACGAGCTGGACATATTGAAGGAGGGCCGCGCGGGCTCAGGCTCCGGGGGCGGCGGCTCCGGGGCGCTGGAGGCGCTGGCTGGGCAGATTTCGCTGTTCCCGGCGGACGCGGGCGTCGTGGCCTTCGCGCAGCGGTTGAAGAAGCTGTTTGAGGAGGGCAATTACGACGGCGTGGGCCGGGCGATCGCGGACGGGCTGAACGGCGCGATCGAGAAGGCACGGGCGCTGATCCGCTGGGAGAACGTGGGCGCGAGCGTCACGCGGGTCGTGGACGGCTTTTGCGACGCGTTCAACGGGCTGGTGGACGGCGTGCGCTGGACGGAACTGGGCGGCGCGCTGGGAGACGGCATCGATACGGTGCTGCGCGGGGCGAACCGGCTGCTGCGCGGGGTGAACTTCGCGCGGCTGGGCCAGGGCATCGGCGAAGGGCTGACCGGCGCGATCCGCGAGATCGACTTCGACGTGCTGGGCGACACGCTGAGCCGCCTGCTGACCGCCAAGCTGACCGTGCTGGCGAACGCGGCGCTGAGCTTCGACTGGCAGGCGTTGGGCGGTAAGCTGGCGCAAGGCCTGGGCAGCCTGGTGCGGACCACGGGAAAGATACTGGACGACATCGACTGGTCGGCGGCGGCGCTCTCGATGACGCGGGGGCTGAACCGGTTTATCGCCCGCGTGGACTGGTCGGAAATCGGCGCTTTCCTGGGCGGACGGATCTCGGACGCGCTGGGCGCGCTGCGGACGGCGGTGACCGAGTTCGACTGGGGCTCGGCGGGCACGGCGCTGTCCCGCGCGGTGAACGGGCTGGTGAAGAAGATCGACTGGAAGGCGCTGGGCCAATGGCTGGACCGCACGATCAAGGGCGTGCTGGATTTCGGCATTCGCTTCGTGGAGGGCTTCGACGCGGACGGCTTCGCCAAGGGCATTGCCAGGGCGCTGGACGAGGTGGACTGGGACGGCATCGCCGAAAAGCTGTGGACGCTGTTCTCCGCGGCGCTGGGCAAGCTGGGCGGCTTCGGGAAGCTGCTGGGGCAGAGCGTCGGCGGAGGGCCGGAGGCCGAGGTCGGCGTCAGGCTGGTGAAGCGCGGCTGGACGAGCATCGACGGCTTCGTCGGCACCGCCGTGAAGGTGATGACCTCGCTGGGCAAGGCCAACTGGTCGAGCATCTCCGACTTCGTGGGGACTTCGGTGCGGGTGCTGACGAGCCTTGCAAAGAATGGATGGACGAGCCTCGCCGGGTTCGTGGGCGAGAGGACGACGGCGCTGGTGTCGCTGGCGAGGAGCGGATGGACGAGCCTCGCCGGATTCGTGGGCGAGAGGACGACGGCGTGGGTGTCGCTGGCGAAGAGCGGCTGGACGAGCCTCGCGACCTTCGTGGGCAGCGCGCTGAGCGTGCGGACGAGCCTGGTCAAGAGCGGGTGGACGTCGCTTTCGACGTTCGTCGGCGCGGGCAGCCCGACGAAGGTGCTGGTGTCGCTGGCAAAGAACGGCTGGACGAGCATCGGCAGCTTTGTGGGCACGGCGGTCAACGTGTATACCGTTCTGTTCAAGAGCGGTTGGAGCAGCATTTCCAACTTTGTCGGCACGTCCGTAAACGTGTGGACGCAGTTGGCGCGCTGGGGCTGGAGCAGCATCCAGAGCTTCGTGGGCAGCGACGTGACCGTGTGGACGCAGCTGGCGCGGTGGGGCTGGAACAGCATTGCGGGCTTCGTGGGCGATTCCGTGGACGTCTGGACCTCGCTGAAGAAGAACGGGTGGACGAGCATCGCGGATTTCGTCGGCACGAGCGTCACCACCACGGTCTCGCTGGTGGTGGACAAGGTCAGCAAGATCTCCGCGACGATCGCCAACGCGCTGGGGCTGGCCGGCGGCGGCGTGATCACGGCGGGCGGGAACCTGCTGCGGTTCGCCTCCGGCGGCGCGATCCTGTCGAGCGGCCGGGCCTCCTGGTGGGACGGCGTGAGCAAGTACGCCGCCGGGACGCACAACGCCCACGGCACGCTGTTTGTGGCGGGCGAGGCCGGGCCGGAGGTCGCGGGGCATATCAACGGCCGGACGGAGATATTGAACAAGAGCCAGATCGCGCAGGCGATCTTCGGCGCGGTGTTTAACGGCATGGTGGCCGCCATGCGCGGCATTACGTTCCAGGTCCCGGCCGTGGCGGCGGGCGCGGTGGTGCCCTATGAGGTGGCCGCGCAGGCCCAGAGGGCTTCGGCCGATCTGCGGAGCGCGCTCGACGCGAACAACGAGGACCTGATCCAAACCATCATCAGCGTGGCGGGACAGATCGTGAGCGCGATCCAGGAGCGGCGGCGCGGCGGCGAGGAAGGGCGCGGCGGCCTGAGCGCGCAACAGCTGATCGACGAGATCAACCGGCGCACGCAGATGTACAGCGCGAGCCCGATCAGGGGGGTGTAGAACATGGCGAGGCCGGTATTGATCATCAACGGACACGACTACGCGGCTTATGTGGAGGAATTGCGCCCCAGCCGCAACGACCTGGACGCGGACGGCAGCGGGCGCGACGTGCAGACCGGGCTGATGTACAGGACGCGCATCGCGGTGAAGCAGAAGTGGGAGGTGAAGCTGCTTCGGCTGAGCGAGGCGGTGCACCGCCAGCTGTTGGCGGACATCTCCGGCGCGTATTACCAGGCCACCGTGCTGGACCCGACCACGGGGGCGCAGAGCACGCGGACGTTTTACACGTCGTCGGTGCCGTTCGGGGCGCAGCGGTTTGACCGGAACACGGGCGCGCCGGTGTACGACGGGATGAGCTTCAGCATGACGGAGAGATAGGGAAGGGCGGGCGGCGCAACGCCGCCCCTACGGATGATGGAGCGGTAGGAAGGCAATCTGGGAGGTGAGCGGGTGCAGAATACGAGCGCGCTGTGGAAGGCGCTGGCGGCGACGGGCACGGCGCGGCTGGAGACGGTGGCGGTGATCGACGGGCAGGAGTACGCGGCGATCTCCGCACCGGTGATCCGCCGGGGCCTGACCCAGGACGGGCTGAGTGTGGGCAACGCCGTGGCGGCCAGCTGCCAGCTGTCGGTATTGACGGAGGACGCCGTTCCGCGGGCGGCGGAGGTGGTCGTGCGGATGCGGCTGAGCGACGGGGAGCAGGTCAGCGAGTGGCTCCCGGCGGGCACGTTCTACGTGAGCCATCGCTCGCGGGACGCCGTGACGGGCCTCTTGACGCTGGAGTGCTACGACGCCATGCTCAAGGCCAACGTCATGTTCCCGGCGACCGGCGCGTGGCCGCGGAGCATGGTCCAGGTAGCGGCGGAGATCGCGACGGCGCTGGGCGTGCAGATGGACGCGCGGACGGTGTTGCAGACGGGCGACGATTTCAGGATACTCTCGCCCCGCGCGGGATCGACGATGCGGGACGTGCTGTGCGATATCGCCTCGGCGCACGGCGGCAACTGGGTGCTGACGAAGGAAAACAGGCTGCGGCTGGTGCCGCTCGAGACGCCGGCGGCAGCGAACGCGGCGCAGGTGCCGGCGGTGCTGGGCGGGGTCAGCGCCGGGGCGACGCAGACCGTGACCGGACTGCGCGCGACCGGGCTGGATCAGGAGACGCTCATCGGCACGGACAGCGGCCTGGTGGTCGAGATCGCCTCGCCGTACGTGACCGGCGGCACGCTCTCGTGGCTGGCGGGGCGGCTGATCGGCGTGCGCTACCAGCCGTTCAGGCTGTCGGGCGCGATCTATGACCCGGCGCTGGAGCTGGGCGACGCGCTGCGCAGCAAGGAGGACGTGACGAGCGCCCTGTACAGCGAAGCGGCGACGCTGGGACTGGCCTTCCGCGGGGACATCGCCGCGCCGGAGCCGGAGGAGCTGGCGGACGAATACCCGTACGTGGGCACCGCCGACCGGGTGGCGTGGCTGCGGGACCAGGTGGAGGTGTTGGAGGAGAACAAGGCCGACACCGCCTACGTGGACGCTGCGGAGACGCGGGCGAACCAGGTGACGGCGGCCCTCGACGCCGCGCTCAATCAGCAGGGGATATTCAACCGCCTCACGAACAACGGCTCGGCGCAGGGGATCTACCTGGACAACCACGGCAACCTCTACATCAACGGGACCTACATCGCCTCCGGCGTGGTGAACGCCGACCTGATCCGCGCGGGCATGATCGCCGACGCCACCGGCCAGAACTACTGGATCCTGGACGGCAACAACAGCGAGTTCGTCACCCGCAAGGGCGTTATCGGCGACTTTACGCTGGAGAACGGCTACATGCAGTGCGGCACGATGGCCGTCGGGGGCAGCGGCGCGCACGTCGGCAGGGACGGCATTTCCTATTTCGAGACCATCGACAGCACGGACCTGGGTATCCCGCAGAACTTCGTCAAGACGGAGATGTTCGCGCAGGGCTTGAAGATCTATTGGGACGGCACGCTGCGGACGTTGCTGTACAACTACAACGGCGGCCTTACGATCCGGACGTACGACAACAACGGCAACGTCTTCTATCCGATGCAGGTTTTCAGCAACACCTCGACCCTGGTGTATTTTCGCGAGTTTGTCCGCTGCTTCAAGCAGCTTTACGTCCATGGCGAAGTTGCTTGTTTGGATAATCTGAAAGTGAGCGGGAACCTGACCGTCAGCGGCACCAAGAACCGCGTCGTCCAGACGGACCAGTATTCCGACCGGCTGCTCTACGCCTACGAGACGCCCGCGCCGATGTTCGGAGACGTGGGCGAGGGCGTGATCGCGGAGGACGGGAAGTGCCACGTTTGGCTCGACCCGATCTTCGCGCAGACCATCGCGGACGGGCAGTATCAGGTGTTTTTGCAAGCCTATGGCGATGGACAGTGTTGGGTAAAAGAACGACACCCCGGTTATTTTGTCGTAGAAGGATTGTCGGGGCTGGCGTTCGGCTGGGAGATCAAGGCACGGCAGAGGGGATACGACCAGCGTCGGCTCGACGTTCCCATCGAGAAACCCGAAAAGGACGGCATCGACTACGCGGACATGGCCGCGCAGTACATAGAGAGACTACATAACGGGAGGATGGATGCACAATGAAGATCATCACCAGCGCAACCGTGTTCAACGACGCCGTGGGTCTGCGCATGAGCGCCACCTACAGCGAGATCAACGAGGAGACCGGACGGGTCATCAGCGACAACCAGCGCTTCGACCGCGTGATCACCGACGCCGAGGCCCGCGCCAACGCGCAGGCGCTTCTCGCCTACGCGGGGGAGAGTCTCGATGGGAACTAGAACATAAGTTCGATAAAAATTAAACATATGTTCGGTTCCAATCCCGCCGACTGTGTGCTATAATGAATCCGTAAAGCGCACACAGGGGCGGGATTTCCCGCCAATACAGTTATTGGAGGATACTTGCATGGCAGTGGAGAAGAAGGCGGAGAAGAAGCCCGCGATCCAGAAGTTCGGGGACGACAGGAAGAAGGCGCTGGAAGTGGCGCTGGGAAAGATTGAAAAGGATTTTGGCAAGGGCTCGGTGATGAAGCTGGGCAGCGCCGCCAACAGCATGCAGGTGGAGGTCATTCCCACCGGCAGCCTGCAGCTGGACTTCGCGCTGGGCGTGGGCGGCCTGCCGAAGGGCCGCATCGTGGAGATCTACGGGCCGGAGTCCTCCGGCAAGACCACCGTGGCGCTGCACTGCGTGGCGCAGGCCCAGAAGGCCGGCGGCACCGCGGCGTTCATCGACGCCGAGCACGCGCTGGACCCGGTGTACGCCTCGAAGCTGGGCGTGGACATCGACGAGCTGTACGTGTCGCAGCCGGACAACGGCGAGCAGGCGCTGGACATCTGCGAGGCGCTGGTGCGCTCCGGCGCGATCGACATCGTGGTGGTGGACAGCGTGGCCGCGCTGGTGCCCAAGGCCGAAATCGAGGGCGACATGGGCGACAGCCACGTGGGCCTGCAGGCGCGATTGATGAGCCAGGCGCTGCGCAAGCTGACGGGCGTGATCTCCAAGACCAACGCCGTGGTGATCTTCATCAACCAGCTGCGCGAGAAGGTGGGCGTGATGTACGGCAACCCCGAGACCACCACCGGCGGCAAGGCGCTGAAGTTCTACGCCTCTGTGCGCATCGACATCCGCAAGAGCGAGGCCATCAAGGAGGGCAAGGAGATCATCGGCAACCGCACGAAGATCAAGATCGTGAAGAACAAGGTGGCACCGCCGTTCCGCACCTGCGTGGTGGACATGCTGTATGGCGAGGGCATCTCCCGCGAGGGCGAGCTGCTGGACATCGCCGTGGAGCAGGACATCGTGCAGAAGTCGGGCTCGTTCTACTCCTACAAGGGCGAGCGCATCGGCCAGGGCCGCGACAACGCCCGCAAGTTCTTCAAGGACAACCCGGAGGCCTTCGACGAGGTGGAGGCGAAGATCCGCGAGAGCTTCAACAGCGGCAACATCGAGGCCGCGCTGGATGCGCCCGCGCCCGCCGAGGACGAGGACGGCGACGACGAGGAGTTTGAGCTGGACGAGTAAGGGCTTCGGGGGATAAAGGGAGAGGAAGTAAAGGAAGAAGAGGAAGATCCTTCACTTCGCTCAGGATGACATGGTTTGGATAACGCAAATCGTTGTCATCCTGAACGGAGTGAAGGATCTTTTCGTTTTGGCGGGCGGCGCATCGCCGCCCCTACAGGGAGGGAGCGAGACCGCCCCTACGGGGAAGGAGCGACGGAGAAAAGGACCGCTTCAACGGACGACGACTTGCCCGCCGCGCAGGCTGGCAGGAATATTCAGTTGACAAGCGGGGGCGGGGAAGTTAAAATATAAAGTGAAGTTTTATACAGGCCGGGCGGCACGGACCGCTCCGCAGAACGACAGCAAAGGGTGTGAGGGACGAATGGACGCTCAGAAGCGCGCTCCGTCGCGGGATTCCGCGCGCCAGAGGGCCCGGCGCAGGGGCAGTCTGCCCAGGGCGCCGCGCAAGGGCGTGAACCTGCACCACGATTTCGGTCTGCGGCTTTTGAAGATGGCGAACGTGGTGCTGGTCACGCTGCCCTTTGCGCTGGTCTGGTGGCTGTACTACGTCTACGAAGTGCTGATGTTCCCCTCGAGCATCCGCGCCACGGGCATCGTGGTGATGTTCGTCGTGCTGTACGCCTTCTTCGGCCGCGCCTACGAGGCCTTCCTGATCTCGCTCAAGCACGTTTCGGACATGTTCTACTCGCAGGTGTTGAGCATACTGTTCTCGGACGCCTTCATGTTCCTGGTGATGTGGCTGATGAGCGACCATTTCCCGGACCTTGCCCCGGCGCTCGGCACGCTGGTGGTGCAGCTGGTGCTCTCCTCGCTCTGGTGCCTCGGCTCGAACCGCTGGTATTACGCCAACTACGCCCGGCAGAAGACCGGCGTGGTGTACGACATGCGCCGCGGCGTGGAGGACCTCTTCGGCCGCTACGGCATGACGCAGAAGTTCGACGTGCAGTTCACCTGCACCGTGGAGGACTGCCTCTCCGACCTGAGGCGGCTGGACGACCTGACCAGCGTGTTCCTGTGCGGCATCCACAGCAAGGAGCGCAACATCATCCTGAAGTACTGCGTGGCCAACGGCATCGTGGTGTACATCATCCCGCGCGTGGGCGACGTGATCATGAGCGGCGCGAAGAAGATCCACATGTTCCACCTGCCCATCATGCGCGTGGACCGCTACAACCCGCCCCCGGAGTACAACATCGCCAAGCGCACGATGGACATCGTTCTGAGCCTCGGCCTGCTGGCGGTGTCCAGCCCGTTCATGCTCATCGCCGCGATCTGCATCAAGCTGGAGGACGGCGGCCACGTGTTCTACAAGCAGACCCGGCTGACCAAGGACGGGCGCGAATTCACGATGCTGAAGTTCCGCTCGATGGTGGAGTCGGCCGAGAACGACGGCGTGGCGCGGCTGTCCTGCGGCAGCGAGGACAAGCGCGTGACGAAGGTGGGAAGGATGATCCGCGCCTGCCGGATCGACGAGCTCCCGCAGCTGTTCAACGTGCTGGGCGGCAGCATGAGCCTCGTCGGCCCGCGACCGGAGCGGCCGGAGATCGCCGCCGAGTACGAGCGCCAGATCCCGGAGTTCGCGCTGCGGCTGCAGGCCCGCGCGGGCATCACCGGCTACGCGCAGGTGTACGGCAAGTACAACACCAACCCCTATGACAAGCTGCAGCTGGACCTGATGTACATCTCGCGCCCGAGCATCATCGAGGACATCAAGATACTGTTCGCCACGCTGATGATCCTCTTCAAGCCCGAGAGCACCGAGGGCATCGCCCCCGGCCGCGTGAACGCCGGCTCCGACGACCAGCCCGCGGCGTAAAGGCGGCGCATCGCCGCCCAAAGCCTTCCCCTCTGGGGAAGGTGGCATTTGCGCAAGCAAATGACGGATGAGGTCGAATAGCGCACCATCCTGTCGCCGTACATTGTCGACCTCATCCGACCTCGCGACGGTGCCGTTGGCACCTGCTCGGCCACCTTCCCCACAGGGGAAGGCTTTTGGCTTGACGCTTGAATACCAGGAGGGAATCGCATGAGGCATGTCACAAGCCGCCGCCTGTTGGCGCTGGCGCTGCTGGCGCTGTGCGCGCTGGGGCTCGCCGGGTGCGCCGCGAAGCCGGCGGGAACGGCCCAGCCGGCGCTGGTGGTCGGCTTCTCCCAGCTGGGCTCGGAGAGCGGCTGGCGCATCGGCAACACCGCCAGCATGGAACAGGCCGCCGAGCGCTGGGGCTTTGGCCTGATGATGGACAACGCCAACCAGCGCCAGGACAAGCAGATCGCTGCGATCCGCTCGTTCATCTCGTATCAGGTGGATGTGATCGTGTTTTCGCCCATCGTGGAGACCGGCTGGACGAACGTGCTGACCGAGGCGAAGAAGGCGGGCATCCCGGTGATCATCATGGACCGCATGATCGAGACCGACGACGACGGCCTGTACACCGCCTACATCGGCGCGGACTTCCTCGCGGAGGGCCGACGCGCCGGGGAGTACCTCTTGAAGAAGGCCGACGCCATGGGCGCGGAGCACCTGAGCGTGGTGGAGATCACCGGCACGGAGGAGTCCACCCCGATGCGCGAGCGCCAGGCGGGCTTCATGCAGGCCATCGACGGAGACGCGCGCATCTCGGTGATCGAGCGCGTGTCCGGCGACTTCCTGCGCTCGAAGGGCGAGGAGTGCATGCGCTACCTGCTGGAGAAGTACGGCGCGGACGGCATCGACGTGGTCTACTCCCACAACGACGAGATGACGCTCGGCGCGCTGGACGTGCTGGAGGCCGCGGGGCTGGACCCCGGCAAGGACATCGTGCTGATCTCCGTGGACGGCCAGCAGGAGGCGGTGGACGCGCTGAAGGAGGGCCGCATCAACTGCATCGTGGAGTGCACGCCCGACCTGGGCGAAAACGTGATGCGCATGGTGGACGCGCTCTCCCGGGGCGAGGAGATCCCCAAGCAGAACCATCCGGAGGAGACCGTGTTCACCGAATTCGACGACCTGAGCGGCCTGGCGCCGCGGGGATACTGACATGAGGAATCACGCGCGGCGGCAGAGCATCATCGGGCAGCTGGGCCGCACCACCCGCACGATCGCCGTGGTGCTGCTGATCCCTGTGCTGGTGAGCCTGGTGCTGATGTTCGTCACCAGCGACCGCTACCAGCTGGCCATGTCCCGCATGGAGACGGCGGCCGGGCTCAAGCCCGCCGTGGGCAAGGACCTGCCGGAAAAGCTGTTCTCGGTGGCGGCGGGCCAGATGCGCTACGACGAGAGCGGCGTGGAGGACATGCTGCTGGACGTGAACCGCACGCTGGACGCGCTGCTCGCGGACGCCTCCGGCGCGGGCTATCTGCAACTGACGGTGGCCCGGCGCACGATGGACACGCTCTCCAGCTACATCGGCCAGGTGCGCGACGGCATGGCCGAGGGCCGCGCCATCAGCGAGATCGAGAAGATCGTGGACGAGGTGCGCGACGTGGGCGACCTCGTGACCGACATGCTGGACGACTTCGTGTCCGTGGAGATCGACGCCGCCGTGAAGACCGGCGCGAGCATCCAGCGCATCGTCTGGGTCGCCTTCCTGGTGGAGGCGGTGCTGCTGATGGCGGCGCTGGTGGGCACCGGCGAGGCCACCCACCGGCTGGCGGACATCATCCGCGACGCCATCTACCAGATGGAGGGCAGCGTGTTCCGGCTCACCGGCGGCGATCTGAAGGCCCGCGTGCCCCGGATGGAGGTCGAGGAGCTCAGCGAGCTGGCCACGCAGATCAACGTGATGGCCAACCGCCTGGAGACGCTGATCGAGCGCAGCCGGCAGGAGCAGGAGAACCTGGCCAAGTCTGAGCTGCGGCTGTTGCAGGCGCAGATCAACCCCCACTTCCTCTACAACACGCTGGACGCGATCATCTGGCAGGCGGAGAGCGGCAAGAGCGAGGAGGTCATCCACCTGACGCGCTCGCTGAGCGACTTCTTCCGCATCTCGCTGTCCTCCGGTGCGGACTGGATCCCGCTGGAGAAGGAGGCGCGCCACCTGGAGGGCTATTTGAGCATCCAGAAGACGCGCTACCGCGATATACTGAACTACGCCATCGAGATCCCGCAGGAGCTGCAGGACGGCTACATCGTCAAGCTCCTGCTGCAGCCGCTGGTGGAGAACGCGCTCTACCACGGCATCAAGACCCGCCGCGGCGGCGGCTTCATCCGCGTCAGCGCCGCGAAGGAGGGCGCGAAGGTCCGCTTCGTGGTGGAGGATACCGGCCGGGGCATGTCGCCCGACGAGCTGAAGCGGGTGATCGCCGCGATGCGCAGCGACACCCCCGCGCTGGCGGGCGACACCCCTGCGCTGACAGGCAACGTGCCCGCCGAGGGCAGCAGCTTCGGCCTGCGGAACGTCGATATGCGCATCCGGCTCTACTACCACCAGCCCGAAGGGCTTGTCATTGAAAGCGGCGAGGGAGGCACCCGGGTCTCCTTCCGCGTGCCGCTGAAATCCAGGGAGGAAATCGCCCATGATGAAGGTGTTTCTGGTTGATGACGAGATCGCCATCCGCGAAAACCTGCGCAACTCGTTCCCCTGGGAGGAGAACGGCTTTCAGCTGGTGGGCGAGGCCCCGGACGGCGAGATGGCCCTGCCGATGATCCGCGACCTGAACCCGGACATCCTGTTGACGGACATCCGCATGCCGTTCATGGACGGCGTGCAGCTCTGCGCCGGCGTGAAGCGGATGATGCCCTGGGTGGGCATCGTGATCCTCTCCGGCTACGACGACTTCTCCTACGCCCAGCAGGCGATATCGCTGGGCGTGAAGGAATACCTGCTCAAGCCCATCACGGCGCAGGAGCTGGGCAAGGCGTTGACCCGCGTGGCCGGGCAGATCGCCGCCGAGCGCAGCGCCCAGGAGAGCATGGAAAACCTGCGGCGCGACCTGGCCTCCGGCAACCAATTCCTGCGGGAAAAGCTGCTGGCCTCGCTGTTTACCGAGGAGGGGGATCGCTTCGAGGATGAACAGCTGATGCGCCAGATGCGCCAGATGGGCGTGAACCTGGCGGCCAACTGCTACGCCGTGATCGACATCGCCTTCCCGCTGAAGGACGAGGCGCGCGCCCGAGCGCGGGCGGCGCTTTCGGACCTGGCCGAGGCCACCGGCGGCAGCGTGTTCACCTGCGGCATGCCCCACGGCGCGCGGGCGCTGGTGCTGGGCGACAACGAGCAGGACGCCGAGGAGCGCGCCTACTCTTTCGCGTCCTCCGCCGTGCACCTGCCGCAGCTGGAGAACTGCGGGGAGCTCCTCCTGTCCATTGGCGAGACCGTGAACGACTACTACGACATCCGCCGCTCGATGCAGTCCGCCCGCCACGTGCGCCACGCGGCTGCGGGGCAGGGGGAGGGCAGAAGGATCATCGGCGTGGGCGAGCTGAACGACGCCACCACCGTGCTGAACAGCCTGGAGCTGAGCCCCCTCTACGAGCGATTGCAGTACGCCCCGGCCGCCGAGCTGGACGCGGTGCTGTCCGAGTACACGGGCTCGCTGCCGGACGCCGGCGGCGGCATCGAGCTGGGCATGGGCTACCTGCGCCTGGCAGCGGTGATCGCGGCGCGGCGCATCGTGGAGGACGCCGGGGCCGACCCCCAGCGGGCGCTGGACGAGGGCCTGATCGCCGAGGCGCTGCGCGCCGGGGACGCGGAGGGCCTCGCGGCGGTGAAGGCGCTGCTGCGCGCGGCCATCGAGTGCCGCGACCGCAGCGGGCAGGGCGTGGGGGACACGCCGGTGGGTCGGGCGCGCGCGTATTTGAGCAAGTGCTTCGCCAACCCGAACCTGATGCTGCAGGACGTGGCGCGCGAGGTGGGCATCTCCCAGAGCCACTTCTCCACCGTGTTCGCCCAGGAGACGGGCATCACCTTCACCCAGTACCTGACCGGCCTGCGCATCGCCAAGGCGAAGGAGCTGTTGGAGGCCACGCCGATGCGCTCTTCCGAGATCGCCTTCCGCGTGGGCTACAACGACGCCCACTACTTCAGCTACCTCTTCAAGAAGCACACCGGCATGACGCCCAGCGAATGGCGCAAATCCAATAAAAATCAACCCGAAACCGAATGATTTTGAATCTTTATTGGTAATTTGCATGAAATATCAAAAGGATTTTCAACCATCTTCCAAAGTGATTGTATTTCATTTAAGGAAAAACGGGGCTATAATAGTACCATCAGCGGCAGACCTTGCCGCAAATTAAGAATGGAGGCATTTCACTATGAAGAAGATTCTCGTTCTTGCTCTGGCTCTGATCATGGCCCTGAGCTGCTGCGCCGCTCTGGCCGACGGCATCAAGGTTGGCATCATCAACCTCGATCCCTCCGAGTCCGGCTATCGTCAGGCGAACGTCCAGAACCTGCAGGATGTGTTCACCGCCGAGAACGGCTACGACGCCACCTTCGTCACCGCTCCCACCGCCGACAAGCAGCTGGAGGCTGCGCAGAGCTTCATCACCGCTGGCGTGCAGTACATCCTGGTTTCCGCCGCTGAGGTCACCGGTTGGGACGAGGTTCTCGAGGCCGCTCAGGAAGCCGGCATCAAGGTGTTCCTGTTCGACCGCCTGATCGAGTGCGACGAGTCCCTGTACACCGCGGCTGTCGTTTCCGACATGGCTCAGGAGGGCGTCACCGCCGTCGAGTGGCTGGAGAGCCTGAACCTGGACGAGTACAAGGTCCTGCACATCATGGGCCAGATGGGCTCCGCCGCTCAGGTGGGCCGCTCCGGCGCTCTGAACGACAAGATCGAAGCCACCGACAACTGGACGCTGGTTCGCGAAGGCACCGGCGGTGACAGCTGGGATCCCGCTGAGGCCCGCAAGATCACCCAGGCCGCCATCGACGCTGGCGAGGACTTCAACATCGTGTACGCTGAGAACGACGGCATGGCCGCTGGCGCTGTGGCCGCGCTGGATGCCGCTGGCATCACCCACGGTGTGGACGGCGACGTCATCATCATGGGCTTCGACTGCAACAAGTGGGCTCTGAAGAAGCTGCTCGACGGCGAGTGGAACTACGATGGCCAGTGCTCCCCCTTCCAGGCTGCCAAGATCGACGAGATGATCAAGGCTCTGGAGGCCGGCGAGGAGATCGAAGGCGGCATCATCATCAACGAGGAGAAGGGCTTCGATGCCACCACCATCACTGAGGAAGACATCGAGACCTACGGCCTGGGCAACATCGAAGACGCGGTCGTCCTCGACTAATCCATACCCAGAACAGCTTGGCGCGGTATGAACGGCAATGCGCGCGTTCATACCGCGCTTTCTTTAAGGAAAAGCCTGAGACAAGCACGCAAGGGAGGAGCAATCCCAAATGCAAAACGACGTAGTATTGAAAATGCGCGGGATCGTCAAGCAATTCCCGGGCACCCGGGCGCTGGACCACGTGGACTTCACGCTGCGCAAGGGCGAGATCCACGCGCTGATGGGGGAAAACGGCGCCGGGAAATCCACGCTGATCAAGGTACTGACCGGCGTCTATGGCAAGGACGCGGGCAGCATATGGATCGAGGGCGGCGGCGACGAGGCCCACATCCACTCCCCGCAGGACGCCCAGAACATCGGCATCAGCACCGTGTACCAGGAGATCACCCTCTGCCCGAACCTGACCGTGGCGGAAAACATGTTCATCGGCCGCACCAGCGGCAGCGTGGTGCACTGGAAGGACTATGAAAAGCGGGCGGACGAACTGCTGAAGAACCTGGGCATCCCGGCCCGCGCCAAGCAGGAGCTTTCCCGCTGCTCGCTGGCGGTGCAGCAGATGGTGGCCATTGCGCGCGCCGTGGACATGAAGTGCAAGGTGCTCATCCTGGACGAGCCCACCTCGTCGCTGGACGACAAGGAGGTCGCCATGCTGTTCGGGCTGATGCGCGACCTGAAGGCCCGCGGCGTCGGCATCGTGTTCGTCACGCACTTCCTCGAGCAGGTCTACGAGGTCAGCGACCGCATCACCGTGCTGCGCAACGGCCAGCTGGTGGGCGAGTTCACCACGGAGGAATTGCCGCAGGTGGAGCTGGTGGCCAAGATGATGGGCAAGGATCTGAACGACCTGGCCGACTTCGAGGCCGTGGGCGAGAAGAGCACCGGCGCGAACGAGGTGGTCTACGAGGCCAGCGGACTGTCGAGCAGCGAGTGCCGCCCCTACGACTTCAACATCCGCCGCGGCGAGGTCAACGGCTTCACGGGCCTGCTGGGCTCCGGCCGCAGCGAGAGCGTGCGCGCCATCTTCGGCGCGGACCGCGTCACCGGCGGCAAGGTGCGCATCAAGGGTAAGGACGTGAAGATCACCAATCCCCACGAGGCCATGAAGAACGGCATCGGCTACCTGCCCGAGGACCGCAAGCGCGACGGCATCATCGCCGATCTGTCCGTGCGCGAGAACATCATCCTCGCGCTGCAGGTGATGAAGGGCTTCTTCCATCCCATGTCCAAGGCGCAGATGACGCAGTTCGCCGACGAGTACATCAAGGCGCTCAAGATCAAGACCGCCTCGCAGGACACGCCCATCAAGTCGCTCTCCGGCGGCAACCAGCAGAAGGTTATACTGGCCCGGTGGCTGCTGACGCACCCGGATTACCTGATCCTCGACGAGCCGACCCGAGGCATCGACGTCGGTACGAAGCTGGAGATCCAAAAGCTGGTGCTGAAGCTGGCGGAGGAGAACATGTCCGTCACGTTCATCTCCTCCGAGATCGAGGAGATGCTGCGCACCTGCTCCCGCCTGATCGTCATGCGCGACCGCAAGATCGTGGGCGAGCTCAAGGGCGAGCAGCTGACGCAGAGCACTGTGATGAAGACCATCGCGGGAGGTGAACAGTAATGAACCTGAAGAAAAAGCTCGGCTCTGGGCTCGGCCAGCTGCTGATCCCGCTGATCGCCCTGGCCATACTGCTCCTGTTTAACCTGTTCCGCGATCCCGGCTTCTTCAGCATCCGCATCGCTGTGAACAACGCGGGCAACCGCGTGCTGACCGGCAACCTGATCAGCATCATCGACCTCGCCAGCGAGCTGGCCATCATCGCCATGGGCATGACGCTGGTCACCGCGGCCTGCGGCGGACAGGACATCTCCGTCGGCGCGGTCGGCGCGATCTCCGGCGCGGTGTTCGTGAAGATGGTGCAGAACTTCGGTGGCCTCAACGCGGGTACCTTCGTGCTGGCGCTGCTGCTGGCCATCCTGGTGACCATCCTGTTCAAGATGTTCAACGGCTCGCTGGTGGCCGTGTTCAAGATCCAGCCGATGATCGCCACGCTGATCCTCTACTCCTGCGGACGCAGCATCGCCTACTGGATCAATGGCGACGCCACGCCGCAGCTGACCAGCCCCATCCTCACCGCCATCGGCATGACGATCCCGGGCATTCCGGTGCCCACGCCCATCTTCCTGGTGCTGATCGTGGGCATCCTGCTGGCGCTGGTGTTCAAATTCACCAACATCAGCCTCTACACCCAGTCCGTCGGCATCAACCAGGGCGCGGCGCGGCTGAACGGCATCAATCCCATCGCCATCAAGCTGCTGTCCTTCGCGCTGCTGGGCGTGTGCGTGTCGGTGTCGAGCCTGATCGGCATCAGCCGACTGGGCCAGCTGAACCACAAGACCCTGCTGGTGGACATCGAGATGGACGCCATCCTCGCGGTCGCCATCGGCGGCAACAGCCTGGGCGGCGGAAAGTTCAAGCTGTCGGGCAGCATCCTGGGCGCCTACATCATCCAGATGCTCACGACCACCCTCTACGCCATGAAGGTCAGCCCGGAGAACGTGAAGGCCTACAAGGCCATCGTCATCATCATCATCGTCGTCGCGGGCTCGCCCGTGGTGAAGGAAAAGCTGACGACGCTGTGGAAGCGGCTGCGCTCGGGCGCGGCTGCCCGGAAGGAGGCGGCCTAAATGAGCGACAAGACTCAGGTGCGCAACCGGCGCAGGGAGCCTTTGACCGACGCCCAGCTGCTGATGACCATTTCCATCGGCATCTTTGTGGCCATGTACGCGCTCGCGATGATCTTCATGGGCGGCGGCTTCCTCAAGGCCCAGCAGATCTTTGACATCCTCAACGACAACTCCTACCTCATCATCATCGCCTGTGCGCTGACCATCGTCATGATCGGCGGCGGCATCAACATCTCCGTCGGCGGCGTCATCAGCCTGACCTGTATGGCCTGCGCCATATTCCTGAACGCCCACACGGGCGGGCTCTCCATCGCGCTGTCGGCGCTGCTGGCGCTGGGCATCGGTTTGGCCTTCGGCGCGGGCATGGGCTTCCTGGTCAGCTACCTGGAGATCCAGCCGTTCATCGTGTCGCTGGCGGGCATGTTCCTGGCCCGCGGCCTGACCACGATCCTCTCCGTCAACCCGGTCAAGGTGACCCACGAGGGCTTCCTCGAAGTGGTGAAGGCGAAGATCAAGATCCCGTGGCTGGGTTATGTGGCGCAGAACGGCAACCTGATCCCCGCCAAGATCGAGATCGGTGCGGTGGTGGCCGTGTGCGTGGTCATCCTGATGTATCTGCTGCTGTGCTATGTGAAGCTGGGCCGCAACATCTACGCCCTCGGCGGCAACAACCAGAGCGCGCTGATGCTGGGCATCAACGTCAAGCGCTCCCGCTTTTTGAGCTATGTGATCAGCGGCCTCTTGAGCGGCCTGGCCGGGTTCGTGTTTCTGCTGCACAAGCCCGCCGGCAACGCCAGCGTGGCCATGCGCAGCGAAATGGACGCCATCGCGGCCTCCATCATCGGCGGCACGCTGCTCACCGGCGGCGTGGGCAACGTGATCGGCACGTTCTTCGGCGTGATGATCCTGGCGACGATCCAGAAGATCATCGCCCTGAGCCCGCTGAACGCCTCCTGGTGGCAGGACATGGCCAGCGGCGCCATGCTTGGCTTCTTCATCATTCTGCAGAGCGTGGTGCTCGCCAATCGCGCGAAGAAGGCGCAGAAGTGACGGCATCGCAAACCCCGGCGGAAATCGCCGGGGTTTTTCTGTTGCCATGACTTTCACAATCGTGTATACTGTAGAAAAACACAGGAGGGCACACACATGCAAGCACGAGCACTGATCGACTTTCTGCGGGTGATGGAGCGCCTGAAGGACGCGCCGCGCCACTGCTGGACCACCGGCGGCCGGCGCGAGAGCGTGGCCGAGCACAGCTGGCGCGTGGCGCTGATGGCGATGCTGATGGCGGACGAGTTCCCCGGCGTGGACATGGACAAGGTGATCCGCATGTGCCTGGTGCACGACATCGGCGAGGCCATCACCGGCGACATCCCCACCTTCATGAAGACCGACGCCGACCGCGTCGTGGAGGGCCGGGAGGTGGACGCGCTGATCGGCGGCCTGCCCGCGCCCTGGCCTGAGACGCTCGGCGCGCTGTTTGCGGAGATGGACGCCCTGCAGACCACCGAGGCCAGGATCTACAAGGCGCTGGATCGCATGGAGGCCATCCAGTCGCACAACGAGTCGGACATCTCCACCTGGCTGCCGCTGGAATTCGAGCTCAACCTCACCTATGGCGAGGACAGCGCCGCCTTCCACCCGTACCTCGCCGGCCTCCGCGCCGAGATGCGCAAGGACACCGAGGCGATGATCAAAGAAAAGAGTTAAGAGATAAGAGTTTAGAGTGGAGAGTGGAGTGTGGAGTTGATAGTGGCTGCCGCGCGGCTTCTCCGTAGGGGCGGCGATGCGCCGCTGGGAGCGGTCCCACCGCCCGCCCAAAAGCTGTAGGGACGCCATAATTGGCGTCCGCGACGGCTGCCGCTTGCCAAAAGCCTTCCCCTCTGGGGAAGGTGCCCCGTCAGGGGCGGAAGAGGTCCCCTGGCGATTTGCTCAGCGCTTTCATCGGAAAAGAGGCGCAAGCGATGGTTCAGGAGACCTCATCCGTCTTTGACGAAAAATGCAAGCATTTTCCGTCAAATCCACCTTCCCCACCGGGGGAAGGCTTTTGGGCGATGCGTGACTCGCCAGAGGCCGCGCAAATCGCGCGATCTATCGTTGTCACGGCAA
>CACYET010000010.1 GCA_902773515.1 uncultured Eubacteriales bacterium
GGACAGAATGTCAAGTATAAATGACAATATATCGCGTATATTTGTGTAAAAGTCTGGTAAAATAGAGAGGGACCAGATTGCCACGTCGCCCCTTTGGGGCTCCTCGCAATGACGTTCGTGCGCTATCGAACAGCGTAATACCCAAAGCAACGGGCGTGTCATTGCGAGGAGCGAAGCGACGTGGCAATCTGGCCCCTCTTGTCTTATCGGCTGCGCCTTACACGTGCAAGCTGTAATTCGGTGCTTCCTTGGTGATGCTGATGTCGTGCGGATGGCTCTCCACGAGGCCGGCGCTGGTGATGCGGATGAACTCGCCGCGCTGGCGCAGGGCCTGGATGTTCTCGGTGCCGCAGTAGCCCATCGAGGCCCGCAGGCCGCCGATCAGCTGGAACACGGTGTCGGCCAGGGGGCCCTTGAAGGGCACGCGGCCCTCGACGCCCTCGGGCACCAGCTTCTTCTGGCCCTCCTGGAAGTAGCGGTCCTTGCTGCCCTCGCTCATGGCGGCGAGGCTGCCCATGCCGCGGTACACCTTGTAGCTGCGGCCCTGGAAGATCTCGGTATCGCCGGGGGCCTCCTCGGTGCCGGCGAACAGGCTGCCCATCATGACCGCGGTCGCGCCCGCGGCGATGGCCTTGGGGATGTCGCCGGAGTACTTGATGCCGCCGTCGGCGATGATGGTCTTGCCGTACCTGTCGGCCACCTCGGCGCAGTCCATGATGGCGGTGATCTGCGGCACGCCGATGCCGGCCACCACGCGCGTGGTGCAGATGGAGCCGGGGCCGATGCCGACCTTGACCACGTCCGCGCCGGCCTTGATGAGGTCCTCGGCGGCGGGGCCGGTGGCCACGTTGCCGGCGATGATCTCAAGGGCGGGATACTCCGTGCGGATGCGCTCCACCATCTTCAACACGCCCTCGGAATGGCCGTGGGCGGTGTCCAGGCCGATCACGTCAACGCCCGCGGCCACCAGCGCGGCCACGCGCTCCATCGTGTCGGCGGTGACGCCCACCGCCGCGCCGCACAGCAGCCGTCCGCGGCCGTCGCGCGCGGAGTTCGGATACTTGGCGCTCTTCTGGATGTCCTTGATGGTGATCAGGCCGCGCAGCATGAAGTTCTCGTCCACGATGGGCAGCTTTTCGATGCGGTGTTTGGCGAGGATGGCCTTGGCCTGCTCCAAATTGGTCCCCACCGGCGCGGTGATCAGGTTTTCGTGGGTCATCACGTTGCGGATGGGCTGGTCAAAGTTGGTCTCGAAGCGCAGGTCGCGGTTGGTGAGGATGCCCACCAGCTTGCCGTTTTCGGTGATCGGCACGCCGGAGATGCGGTACTTGCGCATCAGTTCCTCGGCGTCGAGCACCTTGTGGTCGGGGGAGAGGAAGAAGGGATCGGTGATGACGCCGTTTTCCGAGCGCTTCACCTTGTCCACCTGGCCGGCCTGATCCTCGATGGACATGTTCTTATGAATAATGCCCAGGCCGCCTTCGCGCGCCATCGCGATCGCCATGTTGCAGTCGGTGACGGTGTCCATCGCGGCACTGAGCATCGGGATGTTCAGTCTGATGTTCTTTGTGAGCTGTACGGAGAGATCCACTTCGCGGGGGAGTACGCTGCTGCGCTGGGGGACCAGCAGCACATCGTCAAAAGTCAAGCCTTCTCGAATGATCGCCATATGCCTCACCCTCCTGTATTCCTGTGACCGTATTAATACGCCCACATATTTATTGTTCGACATTATATCAGGCGCCGGGCAAGTTCAATAGGGCATTCGGGTTAAGATTGTGGCAAATCAGGGAACAGGGAAGAGGGAACAGGGAACAGGAATTATCACCCACCGGACTGGATCAGCACCGCGAACAGCCAGAACAGGCCGGCGCAGGCGACGGCCAGCAGCGCCATCAGCGCGCGGCCCACGACGCGGGAGACGCGGTGGCCGGTGACCTGCGCGCCGTCGGCCTCGGCCTCGAACGCGCGGTAGACCTGCGAGATCTGGGGGATGCCAGGGCCCTCCCGGGTGAGCAGGCGCTTTATTCGCCGCGCGATCAGCTGTTCCGCGCGGGCGCGGTCCTGGCCGGACATCCCCCGGCGGCATCGCGCCTCGAACCGGCCGAGCTCGCCGCGCACCTGCGCCGCGCTCATGCCCGTCAGCCGGGCGACGGCTTTCACCGGCAGGCCGCAGCCGTGGCGCAGCGTCGCCAGCCGCTGGACCTCCAGCCGCTCCGCACACAGCTGGGCGAGGACCGGGTCGCCCGAATCGCCCGCCTCGTCGGCGTATCCGGGCCACGTGAACTCCGCGCCCCGGGCGTCGGCGGACAGCGCGGCGTCGAAGGCCTCCTGCCGCAGCGCGCCGCGCAGGCGCTCGCGAAAGCCCATGCCGCTGCCCGCGTTCTGCAGCCACACGTCCAGGATCGCGCTGCGCAGCGCGTACTCCGCCAGGTCGTAGTTGCCGCACATGGCGTGCGCCGCGTTGAACAGCTCGGCGTAGAGGGGCTCCACGTTTCTGAACCAGGCCCGAAGCTCCATCGAGGTTTGCTGCTGCATGATCGCTCCTTGATCCGTCAAAGTCAGCGCTTGCCGCCGCGCTGGACGAGCACCTGGCCCGCCGCCGCGCCGACCAGCGAGAGAAACGCCGTCAGAAGGCCCGCCCCGGCGCTGGGCGCGAAGCCCCAGACGAGCCTGTGCGCCGCGTACAGGCAGGGCGCGGGGATGAGCCACGCCAGGTAGTTGTTCAGCCCCCGCCGCACGGCCCGGCACGCGGACAGCAGCCCCGCCAGGGGCACGCCGCCCCACAGCAGGACGCCGTACAGGATCGCGCTCCAGCCGAAGGCCAGCGCCGCCAGCAGGCCCGCCGCCGTCGCCTCGGCGAACTGGATCGCCCAGGCCCAAATCCACTTTTGCTTCATGGCTTCCATTATAGCCCAGACGCCCGGGAAATACAAGTGAAGAATGGGAATCATTGCGGCGGTCAAAACTACCATCGGTACAGATTAAGGCCTCGTGGTTGATTCCATTCCGTGGGGAAAGAGGTTACACTATAAGTAGTAATAATACCGGGAGGGACCTATGGATTACGCGAAATTGGGCCTGCGGGTGCGCCAGCAGCGCGTCCTGAACCGACTGACCCAGGAACAGCTGGCCGAGAAGACCGGCGTCTCCAGCTCCTTTATCGGCCACATCGAGCGCGGCGAGAAGAAGGCCAGCGTGGAGACGGTGGTGGCCCTCTGCAACGCCCTGGAAATCTCCCCGTCGGTGCTGCTGCAGGATTCGCTGTCCGACGGCGTGATCCGCAGCCAGTTCAACTTCGACAAGGGCAATCAGGACCTCGTGGCGGACCTGATGCACGTGCTGCGCGAGCACGCGCAGAAGACGGAATACTGAGGGAGCAGGCAGTAGGGAGTAGGAGCGCCGTTCCCTTTGTCTCGCGTCGTTTCCCAATTCACTTGACGTTTCCCCGATCATGCGTTATAATGTTATTACACCAGAGTGATAAACTGTTTGCATACGAAAGTGGAGGTAAATGTCATGTTTTCATCCAGACTGCAAAACCAGCAAACCGATAACCTGGCCAAGGCCTTCCTTGCTCTGGAAAACATGGAGGACTGCTACCGCCTGTTCGAGGACCTGTTTACCATCCGGGAGATCCAGGATCTCTCCCAGCGCCTGGAGGTGGCCCAGCTGCTCAAGAGCCAGGCGACCTACACCGAGATCGTGGAGAAGACGGGCGTCTCCACCGCCACGATCGGCCGCGTGAACCGCGCCCTGAACTACGGCGCGGGCGGTTACCAGAAGGTGCTGGACAGCCTGGAGAAAAAGGACGCCGAATAATGATCGATCTCAACGCATTGAACCCCCAGCAGCGCGCCGCCGTCGAGCAGACGGAAGGGCCGCTGCTTGTTTTGGCGGGCGCGGGCAGCGGAAAGACCCGCGTGCTGACCTATCGCGTGGCCTGGCTGATGGAGAAGGGCGTCGCGCCCTGGCACATCCTGGCCATCACGTTCACCAACAAGGCCGCCCGGGAGATGGCCGACCGCGTGCACGCGCTGGCGGGCGAGGCCTCCGAGGACGCCTGGATCTCCACCTTCCACGCCTGCTGCGCGCGCATTTTGCGGCGCGACATCGAAAAGCTGGGCTACAAGCGCCAGTTCGCCATCTACGACGAGGACGACCGCATGTCCGTGATCAAGACGGTGGCGAAGGAATTGCAGCTGAGCGACAAGGAATACCCGCCGAAGCAGCTTCGCGCGGTGATTTCCGATGCCAAGAACCGGCTGCTGACGCCGAAGGAGTGGCTGAAGGAGTCGGAGGGCGACTTCCGCAGCCGCAAGCTGTACGAGGTCTACGAGCGCTACGAGCGTGCGCTGAAGGGCAACAACGCGCTGGACTTCGACGACCTGCTGATCAAGACGCTGGTGCTGCTGACGGAGCACCCGCCCGTGCTGGACTACTACCGCGACAAGTTCCGCTACATCCTCGTGGACGAGTATCAGGACACCAACGCCGCGCAGTACATGCTGGTGCGGCTGCTGGCGGGCGAGCGGCACAACCTGTGCGTGGTGGGCGACGACGACCAGTCCATCTACGGCTGGCGCGGCGCGGACCTGCGCAACATACTGGACTTCGAGAAGGACTTTCCCGAGTGCGTGACCATCAAGCTGGAGCAGAACTACCGCTCCACCGGCAACATACTCGACGCCGCCAACCAGGTGATCGCCCATAACCGCGGCCGCAAGGAGAAGGCACTCTGGACCGAGGCCGGCGAGGGGGAGCGCGTCGCGCTGTATCACGCGATGGACGAGCGCGACGAGGCCGCCTTCATCGCCGCGATGGCGCGCAAGCTGATCGCCGCGGGCGAGACGCCGGGCGGCATCGCGGTGCTCTACCGCACCAACGCCCAGTCGCGCGTGCTGGAAGAGGCGTTCGTGCGCGGCGGCACGCCCTACCGCGTCTACGGCGGCCAGCGCTTCTACGAGCGCAAGGAGGTCAAGGACCTGATCGCCTACATGCGCGCGCTGGCGAACCCGGACGACGACGTGTCCACGCGGCGCGTCATCAACGCGCCCAAGCGCGGCATCGGCGACGCCACCATCGACAAGCTGGCGGACTACGCCGCCGCAAACGAGATGCCGCTGTTGTCGGCGGTGCTCGACTATGAGAACGTAACGACGCTGGGGAGCAAGAAAAAGCAGATCGGCGAGTTCGCGAAGCTGATGATCGATCTGACGGAGCGCATGTACGAATTGAAGCCCTCGGCGTTCGTGGAGGAATTGATCGAGCGCACCGGCTACGTGGCCGCGCTGGAGGCGGAAAAGACCGAGGAGAGCCAGAGCCGCGTCGAGAACATACGCGAATTGCAGGGCGCGGTCAGCGAGTTCGAGCGCCTCAACCCGGAGGGCGGCGTGACGGACTTCCTCGAGAACGTGGCGCTGGTCAGCGACCTGGACGCGATGAACGAGTCCGGCGGCGCGGTGACGCTGATGACGCTGCACTCCGCCAAGGGCCTCGAGTTCAACGACGTGTTCCTCGCGGGCATGGAGGAGGGCGTGTTCCCGCTGACGCGGGCGATCTTCGACGACGACCTGCTGGAGGAGGAGCGCCGCCTGGCCTACGTGGGCATCACGCGCGCGAAGAAGCGCCTGTTCATGAGCCACGCCCGCACGCGCGCCCTGTACAACACCCGAAGCGCCAACGAGCTGTCGCGCTTCGTGGCGGAGATCCCCCAGCGGCTGATCATGGACGGCGTGGGCCGCATGGACGCGCGGCGCGTGCCCCCGCCGACGTCCGGCGGCTGGAACCAGCCCGCGCGCTCGCCCTACAACGGCCGCTACCAGGGCCAGGCCCCGGCAAGGACCTCCACCGGCAGCGCGGAGCTCGACCGAAAGCTGGGCCTCACCGGCGCGCAGAAGGGCGCGGACCTGCCCGGCTGGAGCGCGAGCGCCGCGCCGCGCGCAGTAAAGGCCGCCCCGGCTTTTGAGGTGGGCGACATCGTATACCACCGCGTGTTCGGCAAGGGCCAGGTCGCCGCGCTCACCGGCCAGGGCTCCGGCCAGCGCGTGAAGATCCGCTTCATCGACGGCTCCGAGCGCACCTTCTCCGCCGTCGCCGCCCCGATCGTGAAGGTGGAGAAGTAGGGAGTAGGGAATAGGGAATAGGGAATAGGGAATAGGGAACAGGGAACAGGAATAGCGGCTATTTCAACTCTTAACTCCACACTCCTCACTCCACACTCCTCACTCCTCACTCCACACTCCTCACTCCTCACTCACCCGAAGGGGGTTTCTCTATGGTCCATTTCATCGGCGCGGGCTGCGGCGCGGCGGACCTGATCACCGTGCGTGGGGCCCGGCTGCTGGGCGAGGCGGAGGTGATCATCTACGCCGGTTCGCTGGTGAACCCGGCGCTGTTGGAATACGCCAAGCCCGGCTGCGAGGTCCACGACAGCGCGGGGATGACGCTGGAGGACGTGATTGCGGTGATCGAGCGCGCCGAGGCCGCGGGCCGGACCACCGCGCGGCTGCACACCGGCGACCCCAGCCTCTACGGCGCCATCCGGGAGCAGTTCGAGGCGCTGGACGCCCGCGGCATCGCCTACGACGTGTGCCCCGGCGTCAGCGCCTTTTCCGGCGCGGCGGCGGCGCTGAAGTGCGAGTACACGCTGCCCGAGGTGTGCCAGACGCTGATCGTCACGCGCGCCGCGGGCCGTACGCCCGTGCCCGAGCGCGAGCGCCTGCGCGAGCTGGCCGCGCACCGCGCCGCCATGGCGCTTTACCTGAGCGCGGGGCTTTCGCGCCAGGTGCAGGATGAGCTGCTCGCGGGCGGCTATCCCGAACAGACGCCCGCCGCCGTGGTCTACAGGGCCACGTGGCCGGAGGAAAAGGCGCTGCGCTGCACGGTGGGCACGCTCGCCGAGACGATGGAGGCAAGCGGCATCGACCGGACCGCGCTGATCGTCGTCGGGGACTGCCTCGGCGACTGTCCGGTGCGCTCGAAGCTCTACGACCCCGGCTTTTCGACGGGCTATCGGGAGGCCAGGCCATGAACGCCGTGATATTCGCCTTCACCGACAACGGCGTCGCCACGGCCCGCCGCGTGCGCGGGGTGATCGGCGGGCGGATCGTCGCGCCCGCGCGCCTCGCGGGCGGGGACGTCGAGGGCTACGAGGGCACGCTCTCGGACGCCGTCGGGGGCGCGTTCGACAGCGACGCGCTGGTGTTCGTGTCGGCCGCCGGCATCGCGGTGCGGGCCGTCGCGCCGCACGCGGCCGACAAGCGCAGCGACCCGGCGGTGCTCTGCCTCGACGAGCGCGCGCGGTTCGTGATCCCGCTGCTGTCCGGGCACATCGGCGGCGCGAACCGCCTGGCGCGAACGCTGGCGGACGCGCTGGGCGCGACGCCCGTCGTCACCACCGCCACGGATGTGAACGGCCGGTTCGCCGTGGACACCTGGGCCGCGGAGCGCGGCCTCTCCATCACGGATATGGCGCTGGCGAAGGCGGTTTCGGCGGCGATCCTCACGCGCGACGTGCCCTTCTGTGCCGACGTGGGTTTTAGCGATAAGTTGCCCGCGGGGCTGACCCCGGGCGAGTCCGGGCCGCTGGGCGTGTGCGTGTCGCCGCGCGACCGGCGCCCCTTCGACGATACGCTGCTGCTCGTGCCGCGCGCGCTTTCCGTGGGCGTCGGCTGCAAGAAGGGCGCGTCCGCAGAGGCGATCAGCGCTCTGATCGACGGGGTGCTTGCGGCGCACGACCTGCGCATTGAGGCCGTCTCGCGCGTCAACACGATCGACGTCAAGCGCGGCGAGCCGGGGCTGATCTCCCTGTGCGCGGCGCGGCGCTGGCCGTTGGCGTTCTACAGCGCCGGGCAGCTGGCCGCCGTGCCGGGGGCGTTTGAGGAATCCGAATTTGTGCGCGAGGCCGTGGGCGTGGGCAACGTCTGTGAGCGCGCGGCGCTGGCCGGGGGCGGCCGGTTGATCGCGCCCAAGAGCGCGGGGGGCGGCGTGACCGTGGCGGTCGCGGAGCTGGAATGGGGGATCGACTTTGACTAGGCTGTGGGTAGTGGGCCTCGGGCCGGGCGACAGGCGCGAGATGACGCTCCGCGCCGCCGAGGCGCTGGAGAACGCGGATACTATCGTTGGCTACGTGCTCTACGTGGACATGATCCGCGACCGCTTCCCCGGCAAGGATTTTCGCGCGACGGGGATGCGCGGCGAGGTGGAGCGCTGTAAGCTGGCACTGGAGCTGGCGCGCGAAGGCCGGCGCGTGGCCGTGGTCTGCGGCGGCGACGCCGGCGTCTACGGCATGGCGGGGCTGATCCTGGAGCTGGCCGGGAAGGACGGCGACATCGACGTGGAGGTCGTGCCCGGCCTGACGGCGGCCGTGAGCGGGGCCGCGCTGCTGGGCGCGCCGCTGGGCCACGACTTCGCCGTCGTCAGCCTGTCCGACCTGCTCACGCCGTGGGAAGTGATCGAAAAGCGGCTGGAGTGCGCCGCGATAGGGGACTTCTGCGTCGCGCTCTACAACCCCGGCAGCGTCAGGCGCAAAGATCACCTGAAGCGGGCCTGCGACGCGCTGCTGCGCCACGCGAGCCCGGACACCGTCTGCGGCGTGGCGCGCAACATCGCCCGGGAGGGCGAGGCCGTCTCGCTGATGACGCTCAGCCAGCTGCGCGATTACGAGGCGGACATGTTCGACACCTGCTTCGTCGGCAATTCCCGCACGCGGGTGATCGACGGCAAAATGGTCACGCCCAGGGGGTATCCGGATGATTAGCGTATGCGTTTTCGCGGGCACGACCGAGGGTCGGCGGCTCGTGGACTTCCTGCGCGGGCAGGCCGCGCGGGTGCTGGCGTGCGTCGCCACCGACTACGGCGGGGCGCTGGTGCGCGCCGGGGAGAACGTCGAGGTCTCCGCGGGGCGGCTGGACGCGGCGCAAATGGAGGCGCTCCTGCGGGAGCGCCGCTTTGACGTGGTCGTGGACGCCACGCATCCCTTCGCCGCCGAGGCGTCGCGCAACATCGCCGATGCCTGTGCCGCCGCGGGCACAGAATGCGTGCGCCTGGCGCGGGGCGCGGCGGAGGCGGACGGCGAGGCCGTGTACGTGCCCTCCGTCGAAGCCGCGGCGGCATTCCTCGCCGCGCGCCCCGGACGCGCGCTGGTCACCACCGGCAGCAAGAACCTCGCGCCCTACGCCGGGATCGAGGGCTTCCGCGACAGGCTGTGGGTGCGCGTGCTCCCGACGGCGGAATCGCTGGCGGCCTGCGAGGCGGCGGGCTTCGCGCCCGCGCACATCATCGCGATGCAGGGGCCGTTCTCCGAGGCGATGAACGCCGCCACGCTCCGCCAGATCCGCGCGGACTGGCTCGTGACGAAGGACTCCGGCGAGCCGGGCGGCTTTTCCGAAAAGCTGGCCGCAGCCAGGGACGCCGGGGCGCGGTGCGTCGTGGTCGGGCGTCCGACGCGCGAGGAGGGGCTAGATTTCGCCGGGGTGGTCGCGCTGCTCGTTGAGCGCTATGGCCTGAAGGACGTGCGCGAGATCGACCTGGTGGGCATCGGCATGGGCGGCCCGGGCACGCTGACGCGCGAGGCGCGCGAGGCGCTGGAGCGCGCCGACTGCGTGATTGGTGCGGCGCGGATGATCGAGGCCGCGTCGCCGCCGGGCGTGCCCGCCTTCGCGGAGTACGCGCCGGAGAAGGTCGCGGCCGTGATCGCCGCGCACCCGGAGCATCGGCGCGTGGCCGTGCTCCTCTCGGGCGATCCCGGCTTCTTCAGCGGCGCGAAGCGGCTGCTGCCCTGCCTGGAGGGGCACCGCGTGCGCATCGTGCCGGGCGTCAGCTCGATGCAGTACCTGTGCGCGAAGGTCGGCCAGAGCTGGGACGACGCCCGCGCCGTGTCGCTGCACGGGAAAAACGCGAGCGTCGCGGGGATGCTTCGGCGAAGCGGCAAGGTGTTCGCGGTGACGGACGGCGAGCGCGCCCTGCGCGAGGTGTGCCGGGAGCTCGTCCGCGCGGGCATGGGCGACGCGCGGGTGGTCGTCGGCCAGCGGCTGTCCTACCCGGACGAGGCGATCCTCTCCGGCGCGGCGCGGGAGCTCGCGGACGCGAACTGCGACGCGCTGTCGGCGCTGCTGATCACATGGCCCGCGCAAACCCCGCCGCTGCCCGTCGGCCTGCCCGACGCGGCGTTCATCCGAAAAGACGGCGGCGAGGGTCGGCCTGTCCCGATGACGAAGAGCGAGGTTCGGGCCGTTGCGATCTCCAAGCTGCGCCTGACGGAGGACGCGGTGGTCTGGGACGTGGGCGCGGGCACCGGCTCGGTGTCGGTGGAGGCGGCGCTGCTCTGCCCGGCGGGGCAGGTGTTTGCCGTCGAGCGCCGCGCGGACGCCTGCGCGCTGATCGGCGAAAACGCGCGAAAACACGGCGCGGGCAACATCGATATCGTCGAGGGCGAGGCCCCGGCGGCGCTGGGCGGCCTGCCCGCGCCGACGCATGTGTTCATCGGCGGCGGCGGGGCCGGTCTGGGGGCGATCGTGGACGCGGCGCTGGCGGCCAACCCGCGCGCGCGGATCGTCGCCACGGCGATCACGCCCGAGAGCGCGGGCCTGCTGTCGTCGCTGATGCGGGAGCGCGCCTTTAGGGAGCAGGAGTTGGTGCAGCTGAGCGTCTCCCGCGCGAAGACGGTCGGCGGCGCGCGCCTGATGGAGGGGCAGAACCCGGTGTGGATCGCGGCGATGCAGTTTCCGAAGGGGGTCGAGGGGACATGAAGACGGAGCTGGAGCGCGTCGCGCCGGACGAGATCGAGAAGCGCAGCTTTGAGATCATCGACAGGGAGCTTCCGCGCCCGCTGGACCCGGCCGTCGCGCCGATCGTCAAGCGCGTGATCCACGCCACGGCGGACTTCGACTACGCCGACAGCCTCCGCTTCTCAGATGGCGCGGTGGAGGCGGGGCTTCAGGCGCTGCGCGAGGGCGCGGTGATCGTCACCGACACCACGATGGCGCAGGCCGGCGTCAACAAGCGCGCGCTGGCGACGCTCGGCGGCGAGACGCGCTGCTTCATCGCGGACGCGGCGGTGGCCGAGGCGGCGAAGCGCCTCGGCGTCACGCGCTCGGCGGCGGCGGTGGACCTCGCCGCGCGGATCGAGCGCCCGCTGATCCTGGCCGTCGGCAACGCGCCCACGGCGCTGGCCCGGGCGTGCGAGCTGATCGACGAGGGGCGGCTCTCCCCGCGTCTGGTGATCGGCGTGCCGGTGGGCTTTGTGAACGTGGTGCGGAGCAAGGAAATGCTGACGGAATCGCGCGCGCCGCACATCGTGGCGCTGGGCCGCAAGGGCGGCAGCACCGTCGCCGCGGCGATCTTAAACGCGCTGATTTATATGATTGCGGAGAGGAAATAGAGAGAGGGGCCAGATTGCCACGTCGGTCCATGGACATGGACCTCCTCGCAATGACGTTGCCCGATGCGATATAATGGTCTGTCATTGCGAGGAGCCCGCGTAAGCGGGCGACGTGGCAATCTGGCTCTCCAATACTGTCAAACGACCTCCTGACCGATCAGGATTTCCCGCAACGCCTCGTGCAGGACCCCGTTCGTCGCCAGCACGTTGCCGGTGGCGAGGCCGTCCTCGCCGCTCTGCCAGCCGGAGAAGCGTCCCCCGGCCTCCTCGAGGATCACGGCGCCCGCGGCGTAGTCGTACAGGCTGAGGCCCAGCTCCACGAACGCGTCGCAGCGCCCGTCGGCCACGCAGCACAGGTCGTAGGCGGCGGTGCCGCTGCGGCGCACGTCGCTCACGGCGCGCATCAGGCCGGGGAACAGCTCGAGCGTGCGCTCGCGGTTCGCGGGAACGCGGTGCCCGAAGCCCAGGTGGATGATGGCGTCGCGCAGCGCGGCGGTCTTCGCGGCGCGGATCGGTCGGCCGTTCAGCGTTGCGCCCGCGCCCCGGCTGGCCAGGAACAGTTCGTCCGTCCCGGGGCAGTATACGCAGCCCGCGACCAGCTCTCCGCGGCGCTCGTAGGCGATGGAGATCGCGTACAGCCTTTGTCCGCGCATGAAGTTCGCGGTGCCGTCGATGGGGTCCACGATCCAGCGGCCCTCGGCCCGCGTCGCGCCGCCCGTCTCCTCGCCGAAGAACGCGTCCTCCGGGCAGGCGGACAGCAGCATATCCTTGATGAGCGCCTCACTCTTGAAGTCCATTTCGGTCACAAAGTCATTCTCGGCCTTGCGCCGCACCTCGAACGCGCCGTGCTGCTCCAGCATTTCGCCGGAGGCCCGGGCCGCCCGCTCGGCCAGCGCCGCCTTGTCCCGAAGATCCATGCGCTCCTCCTCCGCCGGGTTTTTCCGCGGGGGCGTCGCCCGGCGGAATTTCCCGCTAAAATAGGTTTGCAATTTGAAGAAAATGTGTTATAATGACACTAACTACGTATGGGCAGGTGTGCCGTTTCGCAGGATATTATAGCACAACGCCCGTCGGGGCGGTGTTATTTTTCGTGAAAATCGTTTCCTGGAACGTGAACGGACTGCGGGCCGTGCTGCAAAAGGGCTTCTACGAGAGCGTGGCGGCGCTGGACGCGGACGTCATCTGCCTGCAGGAGATCAAGATGCAGAAGGGCCAGTGCGAGGTGGCGCTGCCCGGCTACGAGCAGGTGCTCAACTACGCCGACCGCAAGGGCTATTCCGGCACGGCGGTGTTCTCGCGGGTGCCGATGCTGGGCCACACGCTGGGCATCGGCGTGGACGAGCACGACCACGAGGGCCGCGTGATCACCTGCGAATTTGAGGACTTCTACCTCGTCTGCTGCTACACGCCCAACGCCCAGAACGAGCTTCGGCGCCTGGACTACCGCATGCGCTGGGAGGACGACTTCCGCGCCTACCTGTGCGCGCTGGACAGGGTCAAGCCCGTGATCCTCACCGGCGATCTGAACGTGGCGCACGAGGAGATCGACCTGAAGAACCCCAAGTCGAACCGCCACAGCGCCGGGTTCTCCGACGAGGAGCGCGGCAAGATGACCGAGCTGCTGGGCGCGGGGTTCGTCGACAGCTTCCGATATTTCTACCCGGACCTGACCGGGGCCTACACCTGGTGGAGCTACATCGGCGGGGCACGCAGTCGCAACGCCGGCTGGCGCATCGACTACTTCATCGTGTCCGAGCGGCTCTGCGACAGGATGATCGATTCGAAGATCCATCCGCAGGTCATGGGCAGCGACCACTGCCCGGTGGAGCTGGACATCCGGACGGGGGAATAAACGACCAAACCTGGAGGCGTGGATATGAAAAAGGTGCACATCAAGTCGGCCATACCGATCTACTTCGCGGCGGCGCTCTGGCTGCTGGTCGGGCTGATCCTGCCGAAGTTCCTGATGAAGCTGCCGGGGCTGCTGATCACGGCGGCGCTGTCCGTCGCGGCCTACTTCGTGGGCAGCAAGCTGTTCCCGGGCCGCTGGGAGGAGCAGCAGATCACCACCGGCGACGCCGCCGTGGACCGCGAGATCGCCGTGGCGCGCGAGCGCCTGGAGAACCTGCGCAAGGCCAACGAGGCCATCCCGGACCCGGAGATCACCGGCAACCTGGACCGCATGGTCAAGGCCGGGGAGCAGATCTTCAAGGAGCTGGGCCGCGACCCGAAGAAGGTGGCGCTGGTGCGGCGCTTCATGAACTACTACCTGCCCACCTCCGAAAAGCTGATGGAGCAGTATCAGGTGCTGATGAACGCCGACACCAAGGGCGAGAACATCACCAGCGCCATGTCCACCATCGAGCGCAGCCTCGGCTTTGCCGCCAACGCCTTTGAAAAGTGCGCCGACAACCTGTACAAGGATGACGAGATGGACATCGACGCCGAGATCAAGGTGATGCAGACGATGCTGACCAGCGACAACCTGATCAAGACCGAGATGAATTCCATCCTGGAGACCTCCGGCCAGGCCGCGCAGGCCGCGCAAGCCGCCGCCTCCGCCGAGGACGACATCCCCGCCACCAAGGAAGGCATCAAGCTGACGCTGGGCAGATGACAGAGTTAAGAGTTCAGAGTTTAGAGTTGAGATATAGAATGTGATGAACGCCTGCGATTTCCCGGCCATTCAATCTAAACTCTTAACGCTCAACTCTAAACTCTCAATGAAAGATTGTGTTTTGCAATACAACCAACATAACAACATTGTAGGAGGTACGTAACCATGTCTGACGAGATCAAGCTGACCCTGGAACCCTTCGACGGCGAGAACAAGCAGGAACTGGACAGCGCGGTGGCGGCTGCCGTGCAGGCCACCGAGGCCCTGGAGAAGGCCGAGGAGAACGTGCAGAAGGAGGTCCAGCAGGCCACGCTGGACATGCAGAGCTTCTCCGATGAAGAGCAGAAGATGATCGACGACTTCTCCGAGAAGATCGACGTGCGCGACAGCAACCTGGTGTTCTCCTACGGTGCCGCCGCCCAGCAGAACATCTCCCAGTTCTCCGACGCGGCCCTGAAGAACGTGCAGACCAAGGATCTGGACGAGGTCGGCAACATGATCGCGAACCTCGTGGTGGAGCTCAAGAACTTCGACACCGACGACGAGGAGAAGGGCGGCCTGTTCGGGCTGTTCAAGAAGAAGATCAACAACCTCGAGCTGTTGAAGGCCCGCTACGACCACACCGAGGTCAACGTCAACAAGATCGTGCAGGGCCTGGAGCAGCATCAGATCCAGCTGCTCAAGGACATCGCGATGCTCGACAAGCTGTACGACCAGAACCTGGTGTACTTCAAGGAGCTGAGCATGTACATCGTGGCCGGCAAGAAGCGCCTGGAGAGCTTCCGCGCCAACGAGGTGGAGCAGGCCCGCGCGAAGGCCGCCGCCTCCGGCCTGCCCGAGGACGCCCAGGCCGCCAAGGACCTGGCCGACAAGGCCGACCGCTTTGAGAAGAAGCTGTACGACCTGGAGCTGACCCGCAACATCTCCATCCAGATGGCCCCGCAGATCCGCCTGATCCAGTCCTCCAACCAGATCATGGCCGAGAAGATCCAGACCTCCCTGGTGAACACCATCCCGCTGTGGAAGAGCCAGATGGTGCTGGCGCTGGGCCTGGCCCACACCGAGAACGCCATGAAGGCGCAGCGCGCCGTGACCGACCTGACCAACGACCTGCTGACCAAGAACGCCGAGAAGCTGCACATGGCCACGGTCGAGACCGCCAAGGAGGCCGAGCGCGGCATGGTGGACATCGAGACCCTCAAGCACACCAACAAGCTGCTCATCGACACGATGGACGAGGTGCTGGAGATCCAGCAGCAGGGCAAGGAGAAGCGCCGCGCCGCCGAGCAGGAGCTGGCGACCATCGAGGGCGAGCTCCGCGCGAAGATCCTGGAGGTAAGGCCGTAGGAATCCGGCTGCGCCGGATTTGAGGGAGTAGGGAGTAGGCAGTAGGGAGTAGGAAAAGCCGCGGGCATGGCGCAGGCGGCCTTCCGATCTTCCGTTACCGCGACAGTATGTATCGCGGCAGCCGCTATTCCTACTCTCTGCTCCCTGCTGCCTATTCCCTGAAACGGAAGGAGTGCTCACTATGCGCTTGTCAGAGAATCGAACCATAGCCTTCGTCGTGCTGGCGGTGTGCGTGCTGGTCAGCGTCTTCGGCCTGGGCGGGCTGGGCCTGTCCCGGGAGCGGGGGAAGGTGCTTCAGGTATACGACCGCGGCACGGACGCCTCGCTGTCCACGCGGCACAGCATGGACGCCTACCTGGATTCCGCGGCCGAGTCCGCGCAGCTGATGGTGTCGGAGGCCGAATTGCACATGGACGCCTCCGCGCTGATCGACAACGTGGCGCAGCTGGCCCAGACGGTGGCCTCCGAGGCGGATACCGACAAGCGCTACGAGGCTTATTCCTCGCTCAAGACCGCCGTGGACAAGCTGTACAACGCCATGTACGAGGCTGCCAAGGGCGACGCCTTCACGAATTTCAAGGTGGCCTACGACGACTTCTGGGGCTATGACGACATGATCCGCCACGACGAATACTCGAAGCTGGCCGCGGGCTACAACGGCCTGGTCTCCGGCTTTCCCGGCGCGCTGGTCGCCGGCGTCACCGGGCAGGGCCAGCTGAACACCTTTGGAGGTTGACCATGAAGAGGATGAGAGCGCTTCGCGTCCTGCTCGCCGCGCTGGCGCTGCTGGCGCTCGCGTGCGCCCCGGCGCTGGCCAAGACCGTGTCGCCCGGCCCGGACTTCTACTATCTGGACAACGCGGACGTGCTGTCCGAGGCGCTGGAAGGGGAGATCTTCTTCTCCAACAAGCTGCTCTACGACGCCTGCGGCGCGCAGATCGTGGTCGTCACCGTGGACTCCACCGGCCGCGAGGCCATCGACGACTATGCCTACGACCTGTTCAACAGCTGGGGCATCGGCGATGTGTCCAAGAACAACGGCTTCCTGGTGCTGCTGGCCATCGAGGATGACGACTACTACGCCTTGCCCGGGTCCGGGCTGGACAGCCGCTTCTCCGCGGGTACGATCAAGAGCTACTACGACAAATATTTGGAGAGCGACTTCGCCGCCAAGCGCTACGAGGCGGGCGTCAAAAAGCTCTTCGAGGCCGTGTTTGAGCGCATCGCGGATACCTACGGCGTGGACGTGACCACCGCGCAGGGCGTCGCCGCCTATCAGGCGTATGTCGCCGAGAACGAGGCGGCGAGCGACTACGGCGGCTACAACGGCTCGCGGCGCGTGGACGCCCGCGGCAACGACTACGGCGACGACGAGGACAGGGGCCTGGGCTTCGGCTTCGTGCTGGTGGTGCTGTTGATCATCGTGCTGGTGGTGCTGCTGAGCAAGGGCCGCAGGGCCCGCCGCCGCACGGGCGTTATGCCGCCGCCCCCGCCGCCGCCGCGCGTGTTCGGCGGGGTGGGCTACCGGCCCACGCGCTCCGTGTACCACGGCTCCGGCTTCCGGGCTTCCACGCCGCGATCCTCCGGTTTCGGCGGCTTCGGGGGCTTCTCCTCCGGCGGCTCGTCGTCGTCCCGCTCGTCCTTCGGCGGCGGCTCGTCGTCGCGCTCGTCGTTCGGCGGCGGCTCCAGCCGGTCCTCCGGCTTCGGCGGCGGCCACAGCGGCGGCGGCGGTTCCCGCGGCGGCGGCGCCGGGCGCGGAAGGCATTGACGCGCGAAACGGGACGGACACACTTCCGCAGGGGCGGCGAAACGCCGCCCCTGTATTATGTCATGGGGGGGTATTTCCATGTTGAACAAGGCCGTGCGGCTGCACGGGGTGAACGACCTGCGGCTGGACGAGTTCGAGCTGCCGGACATCCGCGACGACGAGGTGCTGGTGAAGGTGGTGTCGGACTCCCTCTGCATGTCCAGCTACAAGGCGGCGATCCAGGGCGCGCGGCACAAGCGCGTCCCGGCGGATGTCGCCGACCACCCGGCCATCGTCGGCCACGAGTTCTGCGGCGTGATCGAGCGCGTGGGCGCGAAGTGGGCGGGCCGCTACCGGGCGGGCGAGCGCTTTGCCATCCAGCCGAACATCGCCTACCGGGGCACGCTGATGACCCCCGGCTATGCCTTCGAGTTCTGCGGCGGCAACAGCCAGTACGCGGTGCTGCCGACGGAGGTCATGGAGCAGGACTGCCTGCTGCCCTACGGGGGCGAGGCGTTCTTCACCGGCTCGCTGGCCGAGCCGGTCAGCTGCGTGATCGGCGCGTTCCACGGCCAGTACCACACCCGCCGGGGCGAGTACGTGCACGACATGGGCATTCGCGAAGGCGGCCGCATGGCGATCCTCGGCGGCGCGGGTCCCATGGGCCTCGGGGCCGTCGACTACGCGCTGCACGGCCCGCGTCGGCCCGCGCTCCTGGTGGTGACGGACGTGGACCGGGCGCGCCTGCGGCGGGCGGAGCGCATCTACACGGCGGACGAGGCGGCGCGGCAGGGCGTAAAGCTCGTCTACCTGGACCCGCGGGACGCGGACGACGGCGCGGCGCTGGCGGCGCTTGCGGGCGGGACGGGCTTCGACGACGTGTTTGTGTTCGTGCCCGACGCCGATGTCGTCCGGCAAGGCGACGCGCTGCTCGGGCAGGACGGCTGCCTGAACTTCTTTGCCGGGCCCACCGACCCCGCGTTCAGCGCCCCGTTCAACTTCTACGACGTGCACTACGCCGCGCACCACCTGGCGGGCACCTCCGGCGGCAACAACGACGACATGCGGGAGGCCCTCGCGCTGTTCGCCGAGGGGCGGCTGAATCCGGCGGGCATGGTCACCCACGTGGGCGGGCTGAACGCCGCGGTGGACGCTACGCTGCGCCTGCCGGACATCCCCGGCGGCAAGAAGCTGATCTACACGCACCTGGACCTGCCCCTGACCGCCATTGACGACTTTGCCGCGCTGGGCGAAGAAAACCCGCTGCTTGCCGCGCTCGCGGACATCTGCGCGCGCCACGGCGGCCTCTGGTGCGCCGAGGCCGAGGCGTATCTGCTGGAGCACGGGAAGAGGATTTGATGAGTGGAGTTGAATGAGTGAGGAGTTAGGAGTGAGGAGTGAGGAGTTAATGGCGGTTGCTGCGCGGCCGACCCAAAGCCCTCCCCTTCAGGGGAGGGTGCCGAACGAAGTGAGGCGGGAGAGGTCGTTTCCCGTTTCCTTGCAGGGGCGGCGTTGCCCACCCAGAA